>CADAEX010000105.1 GCA_902787125.1 uncultured Spirochaetaceae bacterium | reverse complement strand
ACCAGGATCCAGAAGGAAAGCAGTGTACCAGGCTTATACTTGGCAAACAGGTTGTCATAAACTCCAGGCAGATTCTGCTGAAGCCCCGCATCAATTCCGGAAAGACCTCCACCAGCCTGCAGCACAAAGAAGAGGAACAGGAAAGTGCCGATGCACATGATGAAGCCCTGAATAGCATCGGTGATTGCCACTGCGGAGAATCCGCCGAAAGCAGTATAGATAATGACTACTGCGGCAAAGATGAACAGCGAATACTTATAGTTGATTCCGGTGATGGACTGGATCAGAGTGGCTCCGCCTGTGAACTGGGATATCATCTGAGCTATGAAGAAAGCCACCATCAGAAGCGATGTGACAATCACCAGGGCATCGCTCTTGTACCGGGCCTTAAGGTAGCCGGCCACAGTGACCGCACCGGTACGGCGGGAAACCAAAGCCATCTTGTTGCCCAAGACTCCCAAGATGAAGAAGGTTACAGGAACCTGAACCGCAACCTGGGCATAGCCGTAGGTCATACCTGCAGCTCCAGGCCCTGAGACAAAGGAGCTTACCGATGTATATGTGGCCATGGTGGTCATAGCCAGGAGCAGACCATTCATGGAGCGGCTGCCGATATAATATTTCTTCTCCACGGAAAGGGTGCTTTCCTGGCTTTTCTTCCTATTGTACCAGATACCTATAATCGCATTGCAGACAAGGTAGATAATGAGAATTGTCAGAATCATTTCTGCTCCTCCTCATCATCATACTCAAAGTCCACGAACACATGCTTCAAAAGATAGCGCACCCCGACCAGAGCAATAACTATGGTACCAAAAACCGAAACTGAGAACCAGGCCGGCATTCCTAAGAAGTAGAGACCCTTGCCGTTAAGGGCAAAGGCGGTGAAAATATGCCATGCACAGCACAGAAGAGTCACTATGAGGGTTCCCTTGATCTCCTTCATGCACTGGGCGTGCTTTTCCTGTTTTGTCATCTTTTTCATGATGATATAACTATATCACATTGAAAATTAAGAATAAATTACTTTTCTACTTATTTTTATTAACTTAATTACTTTTTGCCCCTACCTCTATTTACTGTTTGAGGGTTTCCATATAAGATAGAAAAAAACAATAACTGGGAGGAATTCATGGGATTTTTTGATGACCATTTGAAAGATACAGACCCGGAAGTCTGGGCTGCAATCGAGCAGGAGAAAGCCAGACAGAACCATAATATCGAGCTTATCGCTTCCGAGAACAACGTTTCCAACGCTGTCCTTGAGGCTGATGGCTGTGTCATGACCAACAAGTATGCCGAAGGCTACCCGACAAAGCGGTATTACGGCGGCTGCCAGTGTGTAGATATTGCAGAGGAACTGGCACGGGAACGGGCTAAAAAGCTTTTCGGCTGCACTTACGTGAATGTCCAGCCCCACTCCGGCGCACAGGCCAATATGGCAGTCCAGTTTGCCCTTCTTAAGCCGGGCGATACAGTAATGGGCATGAACCTGGCCCACGGCGGTCACCTTTCCCATGGCTCCCCGGTAAACTTCTCAGGTACCTACTTCCACATCGTTCCTTATGGTGTAAAAGAGGACGGATTCATCGACTATGACGAAGTTGCACGGATTGCCTCTGAATGCAAGCCAAAGCTTATCATCGCAGGTGCCTCTGCATATCCACGTGTGATCGACTTCAAGAGATTCCGGGAGATTGCAGACTCTGTAGGAGCTATCCTTATGGTGGACATGGCTCACATCGCAGGTCTTGTAGCAGCTGGTCTCCATCCAAGCCCCATCCCATATGCACATGTAACCACAACTACAACCCACAAGACTCTCCGTGGACCACGGGGCGGAATGATCCTCTCTAGCCAGGAGTTTGCAGATGAATACAAGCTCAACAAGGCTATTTTCCCTGGAATCCAGGGCGGTCCATTGATGCACATCATCGCAGGAAAGGCTGTGGCTCTTGGTGAATGCCTGAAGCCTGAGTTCAAGGCTTATGCAAAGCAGATTGTGGCAAATGCACAGGCTCTGGCAAAAGAACTTCTGGCACAGGGCTTTGCACTGGTATCCGGCGGCACAGACAACCACCTGATGCTGGTTGATGTATCTGTCCTGGGACTTACAGGAAAGGCTGTGGAGCAGGCTCTGGACAAGGCTGGAATCAGCGTTAACAAGAATGCAATCCCATTCGACAAGCAGAAGCCTATGGTAACCAGCGGAATCCGTATCGGTACCCCATCTGTCACCACCCGTGGCATGAAAGAAGCCGAGATGGTTCAGATCGCACGGTTCATCAAGAAAGCCTGCGACAACATCGACAACGATGCAGCTCTGGCAGCATTGCGGGATGAGGTTTATGCCTTCACCGCAAAGTTCCCGATGTATAAGTGAGTCTGACAGGCATTCATGCGGATAAAGCTGGAGAACCTGAAAAAGTATTACGACTCTATCCATGCGGTGGATGATATTTCCCTGGATATCCCGGAGAACACCATCTTCGGAATAATCGGAAAAAGCGGTGCCGGCAAATCCTCACTGGTTCGGCTCATGAGCCTGCTGGAGGCCCCTGATTCTGGTGCTGTCTGGTACGGCGAGCGCCGGGTGGACAACCTGCCCAAGGATGAGCTTATCGCCTGCCGCCGCAAGATAGGGATGATTTTCCAGAACTTCAACCTTTTCTCCTCCCGCAATGCCGGTAAGAATGTGGCATATCCCCTTGAGATATGCGGCATGCCCAAGGCCCAGATAAAGGAGCGGGTGACAGAGATGCTCAAGCTGGTGGGGCTTGAGGACCGGGAGAACGCACCAATCAGCACCCTCTCCGGAGGTCAGAAGCAGCGTGTGGCTATAGCCCGGGCATTGGCAACCCAGCCCGATATTCTATACTGCGACGAGGCCACCAGCGCCCTGGATCCAAACACCACCCAGTCCATTCTGGCCCTGATAAGGGAAATCCAGAAGAAGATGAACCTGACTGTGGTGATGATAACCCATCAGATGGAGGTTGTCCGGGATGCCTGCGAATATGTGGCAGTTGTGGAGGATGGAAAAGTAGTTGAACAGGGAAAGGTGAAGGATATCTTCGCAAACCCAAAGACCAAGACAACCCGGGACTTTATAAAGAATGTGCTTAACGACAAGGAGATGGTGAAGTGGTCAGACCAGACCGGGAAATTCCATCTCCACTTCACAGGGAAGACTCCGGAGAAGCCGCTCCTCAGCACAATAGCAAAGAAATTCAATGTGGAGTTCAACATCTTTGCAGCAGGTATTTCCCATCTGCCGGACGAGGATGTGGGCTATATGAATGCAGATATCATGGGAAGCGACGAAGAGGTCTCTAAAGTCATAGCATGGCTTGAGGAGAACAGCGTCCATGTCCGGAAGGAGCAGGAGTAGTCTATGGAACAGATACTGATTCTTGTGGGTGTCTCCACACTCCAGACCCTTCTTATGGTATTCTTCTCCACCCTCTTTGCCATCCTTATAGGATTCCCTCTGGGAGTGCTCCTTAATACCACAAACCAGTACGGCATCACGCCGCGGCCGGTGTTCAACTCGATCTTAAGCCGTATTATAGATGTGCTCAGGTCTTTCCCATTCGTAATCCTTATGATTGTACTCCTCCCCTTCACCCGCCTGATGCTGGGGACAGCAATCGGCACAACAGCTACCATCATTCCACTTTCCATAGCGGCAGCCCCATTTGTGGCACGTATCACCGAGACTGCACTGAATGAGGTTGACCCTGGAATTGTCCAGGCCGCCCGGGCTATGGGAAGCACCAACTGGCAGATCATATACAAGGTGCTGGTACCGGAGGCAATGCCATCTGTTGTATCGGGCATCACCTTGACTATCATCAATCTTATAAGCTATTCTGCTATGGCTGGAACACTGGGGGGCGGTGGCCTGGGAGACCTGGCTATCCGCTATGGCTACCAGCGGTTCCGCACCGGTGTAATGACTGCAGCGGTCATCGTCATCATCATAATGGTGGCAGCAATACAGTTCGCAGGTACCCGGCTGACCAACAAGATGTTGAGCAAGAGATAAAATCAACTGTTGACACAGAGCGAGTTAAAAAGTATAATATACCTACCAATCAAGTAGGTAATAGGAGGTTATAAATGAAAAAATTTTTAGCATTTGCTGCAATAGCACTGATCGCAACATCAGTATATGCACAGCAGACAATCAAAGTGGGAGCTACACCGGAACCACATGCCGAGATCCTCAATCTTATCAAGGATGATCTGGCAGCAAAGGGTGTAAAGCTTGAGGTTGTGGAGTTCACAGACTATGTGACACCTAACGACGCAGTCGAGGCTGGCGATATCGATGCAAACTATTTCCAGCACATTCCATATCTTGATTCCTTCAACAAGGAGAAGGGATATCATCTGGTGAACGCAGGGGGAATTCATGTAGAGCCATTCGCACTCTATTCCAAGAAGGTTACAAAGCTGGACCAGTTCAAGAACAAGGCTGTAATCGCAATTCCTAATGATCCGACCAACGAGGGAAGAGCACTGCTCCTTCTTGCAGATGCCGGACTTATCACACTGAAAGCTGATGCTGGAATCACAGCAACTCCTCTGGACATTGCAAAGAACCCTAAGAAGATCAAGTTCCGCGAGATCGAGGCTGCTTCTCTGCCAAGAGTTCTTGGAGATGTTGACGGCGCAGTAATCAATGGCAACTATGCTATTCCTGCTGGACTTTCCGCAAATAAAGACGGACTCTTTGTAGAGGGTTCATCCTCTCCATACGTAAACGTCATCGCAGTCAAGGCTGGCAACGAGAACAAGCCTGCAATCAAGGCCCTGGTTGAGGCCCTGAAGACACAGAA
>CADAEX010000104.1 GCA_902787125.1 uncultured Spirochaetaceae bacterium | reverse complement strand
ACACTGACAAAGGAAGAGGCTGATGCCTACTTGGCAGAGATGGACAACATGGAACTTGACGAGGAAGCACTGGATAATGTGGCAGGTGGAAGTAGTTATTCAGATGGCTATGGTGATGAACCTTAAGTAGCCGTGCTAATGCATCAATTGATATGATCTTTTCTAAATGAGAGTAAGCACATACGAACTCTTTCTTCCTCTAACAGGTGAAAAGGAAGAAGAAATAAAAGACAGGACTCTACTCCTCAATGGCCTGTACGGTGCATTGGATATCCTGAAAAAAGAAGATGCCGACAAAGTAAAATCGGGAGACTTTGACCTGCTCCCTCTGGCTCTGCGGGAAAAGCTTCTTTTACGGGGACATATCACCTGCAAGGATAAGGATGCAGAGCTGGCCGACCAGAAACTTCTGGGCAGGATATACAGGACTGTCTTTGCCAGAAGCAGCATTGAAACTTTCATCATGCCCACATTCGACTGCAACTTCCGCTGCCCCTACTGCTTTGAGCATTACCGCCTGCATCACGGACAGCAGTGGCTTGGCCTGAACATGAGCCCCGGTATGATCGAGGCTGTATTCAAGTCCCTTAAAGATTACAAGAACAGAGGTCACAAAGTTTCTGGATGCACCCTGTATGGCGGCGAGCCACTCCTGGCCAAGAATATTGAGACAGTACGGTCGATATGCCGGCACTGCAAAGAGATGGGGATTGGAATAAGAGCCTTAACCAACGGGTATGAGCTTGAATCTTTCATAGATCTGATCAAAGAATTCAAGTTTACAAGCCTGCATATTACCGTGGATGGCGCAGGCCCAGTGAATGACCGGATGCGGCACCACAAGAGCGGGTGCGGCACCTACGAGAAAATCCTTAAGAATATTGAGCTGGCGCTGCAGCAGGGTATCAGGATAAAAATGCGGGTCAATGTGAACAGTGACAACCTGCATAAAATCAAAGATCTGATTGATGACATCAAAGCCCGGGGTCTTACGAAATACAAAAATTATTCATACTACTTCAAGGCTATCAGCGACTATGACCATCCTGAAAATATTTTACAGGAACATGAGATTATTGATGAACTGATAAGCATAGGTTTTACAGCACAGGAAGCAATTGAGCACCAGATGCAGTACAGAGGACTATCCGATGGGATACAGAAACTGATGAAGAAAGAGAACTACCCGGACTTCAATCCATGCTATTGCAGTGCTGTGGCAGGGAGGATAGTCTTTGACCCCTTTGGAAATGTGTTTACATGCACGGAAATTGTAGCCAAGGAAGAGGCAGCCATAGGCTATGTGGACCAGGAGAGAGGACGCATAATATGGAGCTTTGACAAAGCCAGATGGTGTACCCGGACCACAGACCTTATGACATCCTGCCAGGGATGTCCCTATGCATTTATCTGCCGAGGCGGCTGTGCAGCAAGAGCCATGGCCCGTTATGGCAGTTTTTTCCTGGCAGATTGCGAGGATTTCAAAGGAATCACCCAGTATGTAGCCTCCAGGGCAGCTGGCAGAGCCTGGGAGGAAAACCATACCGAGGAGTTGACATTATCCTTGGCTGGGCCTGTGTCACGTTTGACAGAGAAGGACCGGAAAACCATTATGGAGACCCGGAACCTGAAAGAGATTATGGAAATAATAGAAAATGCAGGATTTTCATTAAAATAAGGAGGTATATATGCCGATTGACAAATCAAAAATCACCAAAGAGATGCTTGATAAAGCATTGGAATGCAAGACAGCCGACCAGCTGGTTGCCCTTGCAAAGGACAACGGTATCACACTGACAAAGGAAGAAGCTGAGGCATATCTTGCAGAGCTTGAGAACCTGGAGCTGGACAGTGCTGATTTGGATAAAGTTGCTGCTGGCTTAAGGGTATGCTACCAAGTCGACGGTTGCGGTTTTAAAAATGATCAGATTGGGTTTGACCGCCTTTAGTATGCTACGCAGTCGACGGTTGCGGTTTTAAAAATTAATTACAATAGCAAATCAGAATTTGCTGGAGGTATATATGTCGATTGACAAATCAAAAATCACCAAAGAGATGCTTGATAAAGCATTGGAATGCAAGACAGCCGACGAACTGATTGCCCTGGCTAAGACCTATGGTTTCACTCTGACAAAGGAAGAGGCAGAGGCTTACCTGGCCGAACTTGAGGACATGGAACTGGATGCCGAAGCACTGGACAAAGTGGCAGGCGGTATGTGCTACAGTGCAGGATTAGGAGCAAATGAACGCTGCAATAGAGGCGGTGGCATAGCAGGTGCATAATTGCGTGTAAGCACATACGAGCTCTTTCTTCCTCTGGTAGGTGAGAAGAAAAATCATACCCAGGATCTGACATTATCCTTGGCTGGGCCTGTGTCACGTTTGACAGAGAAGGACCGGAAAACTATTATGGAGTCCCGGAACCTGAAAGAGATGATGGAAATAATAGAAAATGCAGGATTTGCATTAAAATAAGGAGAAGAAAAATGCCGATTGACAAATCAAAAATCACAAAAGAGATTCTGGAGAAAGCATCACACTGCAAAACTGCTGATGAGCTGATCGCACTGGCTGAAGCTGAAGGATTTGAAATCACCAAGGCAGAGGCAGATGCTTACTTGGCAGAGCTTGATGATGTAGAGCTGGACGAGGAATACCTGGACAAAGTTGCCGGTGGCAACAACGATGGTAACTGCGATGACTGCTGGACACGTAATTTCGACTGAAAAAATATCTGCCGGAGAATACTTATCTTACAGATATATTTCCGACTCTTTCAAGCTCCCTGTAGACAAGTTTCCGCTTAAAAGCCCCTCTGCCCTCAAAATCCATTTTGCATCTACCGAAGCAAAGTTGCTGAGCTTTGCCAGGAAAAGGCCTCTGATGTTATTATTTGACAAATATAATATGCAATAATATAAATAAAAAATAAGGGGAAGAATATGCCGATTGACATGACAAAGATTACAAGAGAGATGCTGGAGAAAGCAGCTCAGTGCGAAACAGCCGACGAACTTATTGCCCTTGCAAAGGCCAGCGGTTTCACGCTGACAAAGGAAGAGGCCGAGGCCTACTTGTCCGAGATGGACAACATGGAACTTGATCAGCAAGCACTTGATCAAGTGGCTGGTGGTGGATATTTGTGCAATGGCGCTATTTGCGGAGAAAAAGTAGGAAATGGTCATAGTAATTGTTTTGCAGGCGATTCCGAGGTTGCTGTTCCTGGCGGTGTAAAACTTATCAAAGATCTCAAGGTTGGCGACAAAGTTATTACCCTGGATGCATCTGGAAAGGAGATTATAGGTGTTGTTACCGAAGTTATGACACCGGCTGAGGAAGAAATTGTAGAGGTCACATTCTCCAACGGCACTCTGCTGCGCACAACCGAAAGCCAGCCCTTGTATCTGGCTCATGGGCAGCATTGTCTGGTGAAGTTTGCTAAAGGAAAGAAAGCACTCCTCCGGAATGGCGGAACTGTCACTGTGCTTGATGTTAAATATACAGGAAAGCGCGAAACAGTGTATGATGTCTTGGTTGGCGAGGAAGAGGATGAGGATGTCATCTTTGTCTCTGGAATTGCTGCCGAAGGGTATTTGACACAGAAAGAGCGCAAACTTCTTAAAAAAGCAATGGAGTGCAAGACAGCAGACGAGGTGATGGCCCTTGCAAATGCCAACGGTTTCACACTTACTAAAGAAGAGGCTGAACTGTACATCGCATAGAGGTATCAAATGAACAAACTTGATTTAAACTCATTTACAAAAGAACAGATAGCGATGGCAATGAATTGTAAAACTCCCGAAGAACTTATTGAACTTGCCAAGAAAGCAGGCATCGAGATTACCAAGGAACAGGCAGAGGCTTATATTGAGGAGCTCGAGAATGTGGAACTGGATGAGGCTGCCCTGGAAAAGATTGCAGGTGGTGATAGCTATTTAAAATGCTCCCACTGTTCACGCGTATGCAGCCATCATCAATTTTGAAGCAATGATACTCTTATAAAGGAGCTGACTGCAGAACAGGCATAAGCCTATCTTGATGAGCTGCCAGAATATCCATGTACCCCGCTTGACCGAACAGATACGGGAAAATATTATGAGATTCAGATGCCAGAGAACAACCTTCTGTTTACCAGAATATATCAAGAATATTACCGCCGCATTTACAACTATGCATTCAGCTGGCTTTTGAACAGAGAGGACTCGGAAGATGCTACGGCAGAAGTGTTTATTGTGCTGCTGAAAAATTTACAGTTTTATGATCCGCAGAAGGGGAGCGTTGCCACTTGGGTCAACAGAATTGCCTATAATGCGGTGGAAGACTGCTGCCGCAAGGCCTATCGGCATAGAGAAGTTTCCTCCCCTGCTGATATTAAAGACGAAAGAAGCCCATGGGAACCTGAGA
>CADAEX010000103.1 GCA_902787125.1 uncultured Spirochaetaceae bacterium | reverse complement strand
GGGTTCATCCTCTCCATACGTAAACGTCATCGCAGTCAAGGCTGGCAACGAGAACAAGCCTGCAATCAAGGCCCTGGTTGAGGCCCTGAAGACACAGAAAGTCAAGGATTACATCGCAAAGAGATATCCTAACGGAGAAGTTGTTCCAGTTTTCTAAGCCGAAATACTAACAAAAAAACACCCCTGCTCGGTAAACAGCAAAAGCTGTAACACCGACAGGGGTATTTTTTTGTTTATATATCTTTTTTATTTTATACTCTTTGTCCAGCTCGGATCCTTGAAGAAAGCAGATCCTGTGGCAAGTACATCGGCGCCGGCATCAACCAGGGTCTGGGCATTACCGCCCCGAAGCCGGGGTTCACAGTCATAACCAGCACCAGATCCACATCTCCCAGCACCTCTTGAATGGCGCTTACAGGGGTGGATGGCACTATGCTTATGCCGGCCTTCTTGCCCAGCTCCCTAATCCTGTAGATAAGCCGGTGGATATGGTAGCAGGACTCAACATGGAATGTGATGTAGTCAGCCCCTGTCTTGCCGAACTCCTCCACAAAGAACTCAGGGTTCTCCACCATCAGATGGACATCAAAGACAAGGTCGGAATGGGGCCGCATATCCTGCACGAACTTGGTGCCGAATGTCATGTTTGGTACAAAGTGGCCGTCCATGACATCAAGGTGTACCCACTGTGCTCCATTCTTCTTCACAAAATCCAGGGACTCCCGGACCTGGCTGAAATCTGACGCCAGCATTGATGGCGCAATGATAATATCCTTCATACTTCCCTACTTCTCAAGCACTGCCTTGATTCTCCGGACACCGGATGATGAGCTCTCCTCCTTGAGGATATGGAAATGGCCCATGTCGCCAGTGTGCTTAACATGAGGACCGGCACACACTTCCTTGGAGAAGTCGCCGATTGTATATACCGTAACCTGCTCGCCGTACTTGCTGGAGAAGAATGCAACTGCACCCTTTTCCACAGCTTCCTGCGGTGTCATGGTCTCAACGGCACCTTGCGGAGTGCCGCATGCAGAAGGTGTGTTGCTGTATGGAGTGCGGTGGTCTCCTCGCTGTGGTCGCCCAGACCAGACTTGAACTGTCCTGCCTCGGCTGTGCGTGAAAGCTCCTGATGCTTTGCAAAGGCCTCGTTGAAGCCTTTCACATCAACGGTAAAGCCTTTCTCTGCGGCCAGCTCTTGGGTCAGCTCGATTGGGAAACCGAAGGTGTCGTACAGCTTGAAGGCGCTGCCACCTGCAATCTCCTTTATTCCCTGCTTCTCCATGAAGAAGGTCATCTTCTCGAACTGCTTCTCTCCCTTCTCCAGGGTCTCGCTGAACTTGATTTCCTCTTTGGTCAGCTCGTCGAACACTTTATCCTTGTTCTGAAGCAGCTCTGGATATGGTGCACCGTAAAGGTCGATTACAATCTCTGCCACCTTTGCCAGGAAGGTGCCCTGGATGCCCAGGTGCCGGCCGTTACGCACAGCCCGCCGTATAAGGCGCCGCAGGATATAGCCCTGTCCTACGTTGGACGGTGTGCAGCCTCTCTGGTCCCCCAAGATAAAGGTGCTGGTTCTTATATGGTCTGCGATTATCCGCATGGAGATATCAGTCTTGTCATCCTTGCCATACTCAACTCCGGCCAGCTCTCCGATCCGCTTAAGGATAGGCTGCATAACCTCGGTTTCATATACGCTCTTCTTGCCCTGGAGGATGGCGATGGTACGTTCGATTCCCATTCCGGTGTCGATGCACTTTCTTTCCATCTCCACGAACTGGCCCTCTTTATTCTTGTTGTAGCCCATGAGGACGTCGTTCCAGATCTCGAAGTATTTACCGCAGCCGCAGCCAGGCTTGCAGTCCGGACCGCAGGCAGGACGGCCTGTGTCTATGAACATCTCGGTGTCCGGACCGCAGGGTCCGGTCTCTCCGGCAGGACCCCACCAGTTGTCTTCTCTAGGCATGAAGTAGATTCTCTCGTAAGGGATACCCAGGCTGTGCCATATTTCGGCACTCTCGGTGTCCCGTGGAATGCCCTCTTCTCCCTCGAATACAGTCACAGAAAGCTTCTCCGGGTCGATTCCCAGCTCTTTTGTAAGGAACTCATAGCTCCAAGGAATCATCTCTTTCTTGAAATAGTCCCCTAATGACCAGTTTCCCAGCATCTCGAAGCATGTCAGATGGTGCGGGTCGCCGACGCTGTCGATATCGCCTGTGCGGATGCACTTCTGGTAGTCGGTGAGCCGGGTCCCTGCCGGGTGCGGCTGCCCTAAAAGATATGGTACTAAGGGGTGCATTCCCGCTGTGGTAAAAAGCACAGTGGGGTCATTCTCCGGGATTACAGATGCCCCGGAAATCTGGGTATGCCCCTTGGATACAAAAAAATCGATGAATTTTTTTCTAAGTTCGTCAGCTTTCAATGGTTTCATAGCGTCTCCTGCAAAAATTATAATAAAAAAGAATTAAATATACAATAACAAAGCTCCTGCAATAAGGGACCCCTGCTCGGTAAACGGCCTTTGGCCTAAAATACCGCCAAGGGTCCCATTTGCAGGAGGTCAAAACATGCTCCTTTGCCATCTTTTTTATCATAACTCTAGTTATCGAATTTTTGTTGGTTGACTTTTCGCCGTGGGGGGGGGTAGATTAAAAGAAGACTTTAAAAACTTTTAAGGAGATCTCGAAAATGAAATTGAAACATCTGTTTCTTATTCTTCTGGCTATTTGTTTGATTGGATTTTTAACTGGCTGTGACAGCGGTGGCGGTGGAAGCAGCAGTAATGATAACGGCGGTGGCGGCGATTCACCATTATATGTAATCACTGGCCTTACAGATATGACTGGAGTTACTAATTTAAGTAAATTAGATGGGGGCATCCAGTATGATAAGAATACCCATACTTACAAAATTTATGTCAGTCTGACTGATGATGGCGCTGATGGAACATTTGCACTTCATGAGAGAGAAATTGAGGATGGTGTAGTACAGGCTGATTGTACATTCCACGGTACATATGAAATTTCAGGAAGCACAGTAAATGTACATTGCACAAAAACAACTTATGCAAATGGGGATCCTGATGACACCACACCATGGGATGATTCATTTACAGTTGTAGATGATAATACTATGCATATCTGGGGTTGGATAATGACCCGGTAACGAGCCAAATCTTTAATTGAAAGCGGGGTGCTGAAAGGCACCCCGTTTTTTTTAACACCAGACCAGCTCGGACTTGCCAGTGGAGTACATAACCAGTAGGCAGCAGTCAAAGGTGCAGCCCGGGTAAATGCTCTTAAGACCGTGGGCATAGAGGGCAACCTGCTTCTTATATCGCTCCAGGGTATCAGCATCCAGCCTGCTGCCGGAGTGGGTCTTGTAGTCCAGCACTGTGATGGTGTTCCCCTTTCGAGCAATCAGGTCGATGACACCGTTCAGGAGTTTGCCTTCCGGGGTATGGAATATCATGGCAGTCTCGGTCTTAAGCTCGTCGGCATCAGCTATCAGATTATGAAAATCCCTATTTGCAAGCCCAGCCTCCACATAAGTCCTGAACTGGCTCTGCACAGCCTTGGGGACTGCAAAACCAGCCGGATCAGCCGATGCCAGATCTTTCACATTGAGCTCGAAGAAGCTGTGAACCGCAGTACCCACCTGGGCAGCCTTGCTTCCAGTGCTTTCCGGCACATCAGCATCGGCATCAGCAATCTTATCATCCGGGTCACACTCCTCCTGCTGCATATCCAGATAGCGGGAAACTGATTTGGTTGAAAGTTCAGGGTCTGACAGAGAAACCAGTTCCACAGGGAACAACTGGACCGGCTCATCCTTTTTGAACACCGGCTCAATGCAGCTGATATCCAGCTGGGGGTAAGTCTTCACGTCATGGAAAAGCTGGAAATTCCCACGGATATTCTTAAGCCAGTTCACATCAGCCTTCACGCTCCCCTTGAACTCACCGCACTGCATAGTCACCACCAGATGCTTTTTTGCCCGGGTGAATGCCACATAGAGCAGATTGCCCTTCTCCTCGCTGTCAAACTCAGTGTTCTTATCCTTTATCCACGCATCATAGAACATGGGGCGGTCGTCTTTTACAAGAGTCTTTATTCCAGTTATGTCATAGTCGATAATCTGGTTTTTATCCTCATCCACATAGTTGATGAAGTCGATGCTGGGCTTTGGGCCCCCGAAGCCGCCGCGACCGGTATAATCAGTTATTTTGGATACAAAGAGATAGTCAAACTCAAGCCCTTTGGAGCTGTGGACTGTCATAATCTTTACTCCGTTCTCCAGAGCTGAGATATTGATTTCCTTGCTGTTCTCGTCGGCAAAATCAAGGAGCTGGGTCAGCACCTCCTCGGGGCTCTCCCCGCACTGCCTGACAAATTCCTGACACTGCATCATAAGCTCCTGAAGCATGGGACGCGCTGGGGCAAACATCGGAAGATTCATAAGGGAACTTATGGCATAGCAGAAACCTTTATCCAGTGCGTCATAGCTTTCGACAAACCTGGCAAGAACGGGATTGGAATCCAGAGTCTCCTTTGGGAGGAACCCATAGAGCACCTGGAGAACCTGGAGCACCTGCAGAATTTCAGGCTGCCGGAAGAAATCCTTTTTGATGCAGAAGGAATAAGGAATATTCAGACGGCGCAGGGCATCCAGAATGTAGCTCATATTGGTGTATTCACGCACCAGAATTCCCCATCTGCCATACTGCTCCTCCCCGGTTGCAGCAATGGTGCGGGCTATGAAGAATGCCTCCTGCTGGCGGATCAGGGCGTTTATCTCTTTCTTGCCAAGAGCACTGAATGCGCCTGTCGGGTATCCAAGTTCCACGACAGAGACTGCCGGCCCCTCTGAAGCAGGACACATAGGTATGCCTTTCTCAAGGTGGGCTGGATTCTTACTGGTATGGGGTATAATCTGATATTCAGGCACATTGTTATCAGTAAAATAGCTGTTGTTGAATTCCACAATCTGCCTTACAGAACGGAAGTTCTCCTGGAAAGTGATGTAGTGCATGGAATCCTGATCCCTGTAATACTTGAAAATCTGATTGTCACACTGCTGGAACCTGTAGATAGACTGCTTCAAATCTCCAACTGCAAACAGATGGTTATGCTCATCATGCAGATAGTCAAGAATCTTTTTCTGAAGCCAGTTGGTGTCCTGGAACTCATCCACCATGATATAGGAGAGCTCTTCTTTTATGCGCTTAAGAATCTGTCTGTTCTCCATAAGGGACAGGAGATTCAGATGATAGTCAGAAAGCTCAATTATGCTGTTCTCAATCTTATACTGCTCTATCTGACGGTCTGCCTCCTGTAAAAGATTGAACAGAAGAGCACGGAGTTCTTCTCCGCATTCTCCATTGGTCACCCGATCTATCTCGGCATTGAGCTTGGTGATATTGGAAGCTTTGGTTTCCGCTGACTTAAATGCCTCAAGGGCAGAGAGCAGATTATTCTGAGCCTGTCTGAATTTTACACTTAATTCTTTTATTGCCTTTTCCTTACGCTTTTCAAACTGCTGTGCCAGATCATCTCTGCTGTACTCTTCAAGAGGCATTCCGCTCAGCTTGATACTGTTCAGAAGGTCGATGATATCCTTGGCCACTCCATACTCACCCGAATCAGTCCTATAATAGACAGAAAGATAGGCAATCCACCTGGCAAATGTGTCGTTATCCTGGGAATACGATTTCACCAGACGGCTGACTATATCCACTTTTTTGTTCCGGATGACAAAGCTTTCAGCCACAGTACTTGTCAGATCCCGCGGGGATGCTGGGTCTTCCTTCTCAAACCGTGTAAGCATATCAAGGCAGAAGGAATGGAATGTAGAGATCCGGTTATTGCGGAAGAAATTCTTCTTCACATTTTTCAGCTTCTCTATCTGGGAAGAGGTAAGCTTGTACTCCCCAGGCACCGAGTAAAAAGCCCCCAGGGAAAGTGTATCCCGCAGCTTGGCGAAGATACGCTTCTTCATCTCTCCCGCAGCCTTTTCTGTGAAGGTGATGCAGAGTATATTCTCCAGGTCGGCTTCTGTGTTCAGAAGCAGATTAAGATAACGGGTTGTAAGCACCTCGGTCTTGCCTGCACCTGCACCGGCAGAGATAATGATATCGTGCTCAGTATCTGCAACTGCTCTATTTTTCTCAGAGCCTGCAAACTGGATTATCTTCACAGGTTCTTCTTTTTCTTCAGAAGCTGTTTCCTCTGCCGGTGGAACCGGATATTCATTTTCTGCAAGGAAATTCCCCTGCAGATCAAGCTTCCCGTAAATATCATCCAGGCTCTGGCCGCTCTCTCGGTCGGGGCAGAAAGAGTTGAGAGGACAATAGGTGCAGTCTTTATTGAAAGAAGGTTTAAACTCATTCTCCGATGCCTGACCTATCAGCTTTTCAAGCTTCTCCCTGAATCCGTCAATAGGTTCCTGAGGATTTTCAGGGTCTTTCTCCTTGATACCGCTTACCGATTTAAAACCATCATTCCCTTTATAGGAAAGATAGCAGGCCTGTACCTGAACGCTCTGTGGAATTGAATCAAAATAACCGCTTTCAAGGATTGAGGATTCATCCTTTCCCTTATCCTTCATTTTTTCTTTCTGCTCATCTGTAGGCTGGAACACGGAAAAATCGTTGTTCATGACAGCATTCTGCACTATATGGGAATAGATAAGGAGCTGCACATTGGAGAAAGAGTTCACATCATCCTTGTAATCCGAAAGGTCGCCGGACTTGAAATCCACCAGCACCACACCGCCGCTCCTGGTGCGGAACATCATATCTATATACCCTTCGCCCACCCTTACCGGAGGATTGTCCAAAAGGGGTGCACCGCCGATGAACACCTCGAGCCGGATGGAGGAGCTGTCACAGTCTTCCATTGTGTCTTTCATGCAGCTTAAGACAAAGAAAAGATATGTCAGGAAGTCGGTATCCTTAAGCTCAAGGCTGGAATATTTTTTACAGACTGCATCAAAAATGTCCCGTACCTCCATGCTGTCCAGATAGCTGGCAAGATCAGGATTGCATGGGTCATTCATGATGTAAGATGCAATCTCCTGTGTCAGAGCATCTTTGTTTTTTATCGCTTTAAAAATTTTAATACTGCGCTTTGCAAAAAAGAGTTCACAGAACATATGGAAAGCGTGACCTTTATCAAAGTGGATCTCATCCTTGAGCTGGGTATCTGGATGCTGACAGTCGTATATGAACCTGGCAGGACACTTCATGAAAGATTCTATCCGGGTGGCGCTGCTCAGCTTATCAAGCAGATAGCTCCGGGGATCCTCTTCCTTCACCTTCGGTTCAAAGACTGGGGTCAGAGGAACACTCTCCATCTCAGGAGAGACATTCTCCCACTCCACATCCTTAAAAGTGCGATAGAACTGGTGCTCAAAATCTGGAACATCGCCGCCCCTCACTGTGACTGTGCAGTTCTTCATAGGGAACAGCCGCAGGACATTCTCTGCGTATTCAGAGACAACGGTACCTTCGTCATAATTTGGGATTACAAAGATGATGCGTTCCGCCACGGAGATGCCGGAAGCAAAACATTCTTTAAGGTGTTCTTCCTTGGTGCAGCCATAGACCTTGGTGTTGAATTCATCATGCTCGTCGCTTGAAAGAAGCAGGTTGGGCATCTTATCCTTCAGGAAAGCTTGTTCCTCCAGGTCGGCGAAGTAGACATAGCGGCACTTTGGAATATATTCTCCCATCTTGACCAGAACCACCCCATCATCCCAGGTGGAGATCATTGTCCGCTTACGTCCTGTCAGTATGTTCTTGAAGTACTCCACAAGATCTTTGAACTGGATTCTGTCTTCTCCGGCATCGTTTCTGAAAATCTGTTCTGGAGATGTTCTGTATTCGTAGAGGCTTTCATCAGCAAGGCCCAGGCTGTTGAGAATTCTTTGAATCTGGTCCAGGTTCTTTGCCACCGACTGAATCCTGTTGTCTTTCCTGATATAGCTGAGTTTCTGGATCCACTCCTTGAATGATGCAGGCACATTGCGCAGTTTGTCGAACCTGGTGCCGTCGCTTTTAGAAAGCTTCTTGCAGAATGTCCATAAATCCACAAAGTCATAGGTGGGATCATAGGTTACCTTATCGTTCGGATGGTGGCGGTTGTAGTAGCGGATAAGCTTCTTGGTCTCGCCGGAAAGGGCATAGGATATGATGTTCAATCCCTCCAGCACTGGAGTTTCGGCCTGAACCATTGCCGAGGATACAGGATGGAATCCTATGGATTCATAGTAGGAGGTACAGAGGGCAAGGGAATCATCGCCACCCAATACAAGGCAGAAGTCATCCAGTTTGAGAGCGGGGTCTTTTCTCATGGTCTCAAGTATGTGGTTCTTGACCGAAATATACTGATCCATTACAGAGTCGGCCTTGAGAAAACCCACCATTTTTTCAGGCGCTGGAATCTGAAAATCACCAGTGATCTCATCGGAGAACATGGCGGTGCAGAGGGGCTGATTTCTATTTACAGAGGCAACAGGCTTTGCCCCTAATTTCTCAAGAAGCTTCTGTTCCAGGTGGGTGTAGTATTCCCCGGGGATAAGAATATATTCCTCCCCTTCCGGGATACCTGATTTTTC
>CADAEX010000102.1 GCA_902787125.1 uncultured Spirochaetaceae bacterium | reverse complement strand
GCTATAACTTCTGCTGTAATCAGGGCAACTAATTCATCTCTTTCCATCTCTAGCTCCTTGGATTGGAGAAAATTGTAGGATCTCCTGCCCTGTCTGTAAGTTTTCCGTTTTCCATTATGCCCATCTTCTCAAGCCACTCTTCAAATTCCTTGATAGGCCTCAAGCCCAGGATCTCCCGGACTGCCTGAGAATCGTGATATGCATTTGTCTGATAGTTCAGCATGACATCGTCGCTGGTAGGAACGCCCAGAATGTAGTTTACTCCTGCACCAGCCAGCAGGATGGCCAGGTTCTCGATATCGTTCTGGTCTGCCATCATATGGTTGGTGTAGCAGCAGTCGCAGCCCATGGGTATGCCTGAGAGCTTGCCCATGAAGTGGTCCTCAAGGCCGGCCCTGATCACCTGGCGGCTGTCATACAGGTATTCCGGCCCGATGAAGCCTACTACTGTGTTGACCATGAAAGGCTTGAACTCACGGGCAAAGGCATAGCAGCGGGATTCCATGGTCACCTGGTCGGCTCCGTAATGGGCGTCGGAGGAGAGCTCGCTTCCCTGTCCTGTCTCGAAATACATAACATTGGGACCTTTTGCTGTACCTTTTTCTTTAAGGAGAGCCTGGGCCTCCCTTACTGTGTCGGCATTGAAGCCGAAGGCGCTGTTGCCTTTCTGGCTGCCGGCAATGGACTGGAATATCATGTCGCAGGGAGCACCACGCTTAACTGCTTCTATCTGAGTTGTTATATGTCCCAGTACACAGATCTGGGTAGGAATCTCGAACCTGTTCTTTATCTCGTCGAAACGCTCCAGGATGGCAGCCAGGCTTGATACTGTGTCGTTCACCGGGTTGAGGCCCAGGAGGGCATCGCCGCAGCCGTATGAAAGCCCCTCGAAGAGGGATGCTGTTATGCCGTCCACGTCGTCGGTGGAATGGTTGGGCTGGAGGCGGGTGGATAGGCAGCCCCGTCTGCCTATGGTGGTGTTGCAGGTGGCGGTTACCCGCACCTTGTTGGCACCGTAGACCAGATCCAGGTTGCTCATGAGCTTGCACACACCTGCCACCACCTCTGCGGTAAGGCCTGTGGAAAGCCGCCTTATGTCATCCTCGGTGGTCCTGTAGTCAAGTATGTACTCCCGGAGCTCTGCAATGCTCCAGTTCTTGATGCCGTCGTAAACCTCTGGCACTATGGAATCCTGATTAATCCGGGTAACCTCGTCATCTTCATAGGAGACCACCGGGTTCTCCCTAAGGTCCCGCACCAGAAGGCGGCTTAACACGGCCTTGGCCGCCACCCGCTCCAGGTCGGAGGTTGCGGCGATGCCGGCAAGCTGATCGCCTGATTTGGCCTCGTTGGCCTTTGCCAGCACTTCCTTGATAGATTTGAACTCGAAGCTCTTTCCAGCTAAAACAGTACTCAGTCTCACATCTATCCCCTTATCCGAAAAGCAGCGTCTTCACGATGACCGGAACCACAAGCCCGTCCATAAGAGGGCTCCCGATATCTAAGTAATCTCCATCCTCAACGCTTACGCTGTCGATGGAGGCAATTTTTCTTCTCTTATCCGAGGCGTTGCTCATGGCAATTCCCAATGCCTTTGCAATATCCTCTTCCGAAATGACAATGAGGGGTGCATCCGGCGGAAGCACAGCATCTGCACTTTTTACAAGGCAGCCGGCAGCCAGTTCCAGGGTCTGGAATGTAGGGTTATGAGGTCCTTTCACTGCCATTATTATCTGGCTTGAGCCGGACTGGGACATGAACCACTTGAGCCCTTCCATAAGTGGCTCAACCTCTCCCCTGAACAGAGCATCCTCCACTTCGGCCGGAAGCTTGTACACCGGGGTATTCTTAAGGGGGAATATTCCCCGTGAATAGTAGATAGTGCTGCCCGACAGGTTCATGGTGTAGGTTCCTGCTCCTACAACTGTGGCCCTTATAGTCTGGCTTGCATCAATCTGGCGTGCTTTTGCGAAATAAGGGTTGTTCCTGATGGAGCGCCCCAGAAGGATTCCGATATCGCCGAAGGCAAAGAGGTCATCTGATGTGCTCTTTATGCAGTCTGCCACGCCGCCGGAGAAGCAGATCCGCTCTATAGGCTGGCGGAAGGTGTCGGCGCTGCTGGTCTTGGTCCTGGTTGCCTCGGCCAGAGGAGTGTATTCCTTTAGGCCTATGGACTGTGCCAGAATGTCAGCCATCACATCGGTAATCTTTGAGAGTGTGCCTTCATCAGCCCTGCTGCCCACTTTGATGGAGATTCCCAATTTGTCTGCAATCAGCCGGGGTGTGGGTGCTATGTACTGGATTGTACCATCCTTGTCCAGCCGGATAAGCCGGCCGCCGATATCGTAGCAGGTCTTGGCTGCAACCTTGCCGCTGTCGAAGAGGGCTATGTTGGTGGTACCGCCGCCTATATCCAGATTGACTACAGTGCACAGGTTGTCCAAGCTGTACTGATATGCTCCGCTTCCCTTGCCTGATATTACCGACTCAAGGTCCGGCCCTGCGGTGGAGACCACAAAATCTCCCGCAAAATCGCTCAAGGTATCCAGCACTGTCTTGGAGTTCTCCTTCCTGGCAGCCTCGCCTGTTATGATTACTGCGCCGGTATCTACCTGCGAGGGCTGGAAGCCTGCTTTCTGGAACTCGGCCGCAACTATATCCCTGACTTTGTCGCCGTCTATGAACACCTGCTGTTTCAGGGGAGTGAAGAATACAGGGCTCTGGTAGACAATTTCCTTATCAAGGACAGATATGCGGGGAACAGTGAAATAGGAGGCTGTGTTGTCTATTGTGATGCGGCTGAAAATAACCTGAGTTGTAGTGGTGCCGATATCGATACCGACACTCAGAATCTTAGACATTTCTCCTCCCCTCTTAGTATATTAACATTATTTATATATATTTTGCAAATACTTTTTTGAAGAAAAAGGCGGATACGGTTTTTGCCGCACCCGCCCCATATGTTTTAGAGAGAAAAAATCAGTAGTTATAATCTGGAATTTCCCGTTCGGTATGGTGTACCTTGATTCCGGTCTCTTCGCAGATCCTGAATACATCCTCGCAGTCAAAGGCCTCTTCCGGAACTACACAGCCTGTTCCGTGGCACTTGCCCTGAGCAATGAGGATTGCACCTGCACCCATCGGTGTACCTACGTTTCTGATGTATGCGTTGAGGCCTTCCCAGCCCGGAACGCTTCCGTCAGAAGTTGGGTGTGTATGATAGTATACTTCCTCATATTTCTTTCCGCCCCGCTCGCCAAGCATCTGGATATAGAGGCAGTAACCGTAGAAATCGGTGACATGTCCTACTTCCTTCTGGTACAGATACTGACCCAGCACATCCATGATCTTCATCTCTTTGCCGTCACAGATGAAGGTGTCATTCTGCATGATACCCCATTCATAGAGGGCTTTGATGAGCCGCATGTTCTTCTGTGGCCATGTTCCTCTTACTTCGATAAGTCTTGGCTCCTTGCCGATCTTGCAGAGCCACTGCTTGGCAGTTCTGGTCTCAGCATGAGGGATAATATACTGTGGAGTTACTCCATAGGGGGCAGGAGATGGGATAAGTCTTTCCCGGGCAAATGGAGGAACGTGTTTGTATTCGCCATCCTCATATACCATTCTTCCTGGATCCTCAGGATCGTACTCCATGGATGTTGTCTCGAAGATGGAAGGAGAATAAGCGATCGGTCTGTATGCACAATGGCTGATTCTTACTGTATCAATCTTGTCGAGCAGTTTTGATCCGGCCTGTACCATTGCATCTGTCATACCTGGGGTCATTCCGAAGCCAGGAACCATAATCTTGCCGATTTCCTTGAAACCATCGCTGTACTGATACTCAGCTCCGATTCCGTTCAGGTTGATTCCATCGCAGCCAGCCTTGAGGATAACTCTTGTGGAGATTCCGTTCAGGCTGATCTTGGTTCCGTCCATAACCAGGTCGTAGCCTTTGATTTTCTCAATAGCACCAGCCTCGTCATTTACAATATCAACTTTTACCACATCAATTCTTGGGTCCTTAAGCTCATCCTTCAGCTTATTGGCACCCTCTACATTGATGTCACCGATAGTGATTTTCTCGAAAAGACTCTTATCTGTAAGCTTTGAAACAGTTCTGAGAGACCAGCCGCAAATATTACCTGCTCCCAGTACAAATAATTTCTTTCCCATTTTTTCTGCCTCCTAAATAAACTTCCGTTATAGTTTTTATTAAATCGCCTTATGGGTATCCATAAGGCAACTTATTACTTAATCATGCCCACTTCTTTATAGAATTTGATAGCACCTGGGTGGAATGGAAGAATCTTTCCATCCTTGTTTCCGCCGAGAGCAGTCTCCAGGCTTACAGCCTTGGTTCCAGCAGATACGCCCTGAACCTGTGCAAGTCCTTCCTTGCTGTACATAGCCTTGAGAATCTTGTAAACGAATTCCTCAGGAACATCCTGGTTTACGATTACATAGCCACCGATACTGATGGTCTCAACCGGCTCGTCAACACCATTGTACATTCCTGCCTTGATTGTGTACGGATCATACCACGGATAATCCTTCAGAATCTTTTCCCGGTCTTTGCCGCCGATAGC
>CADAEX010000101.1 GCA_902787125.1 uncultured Spirochaetaceae bacterium | reverse complement strand
AAGATAACAAAGACAGCAAACCCTGTGTTCATGATAGATGAGATTGACAAGATGGGTTCATCCTATCAGGGAGATCCTTCCTCTGCCCTTCTGGAGGTTCTGGATCCTGAGCAGAATGTCACCTTCAGGGACAACTATCTTAACCTCCCCTTCGATATTTCCAATGTGATGTTCATCACCACAGCCAATACACTGGATACCATACCTGGACCCCTCAGGGACAGGATGGAGATAATCCGCATTGCAGGATATATAAGGCAGGAGAAGGTCAAGATTGCCGAAAAATACCTGCTGCCCAAGAGTCTTGCCGCAAACGGCCTGGACAAGAGTCAGGTGCACTACAGCCCGGATACTCTTTCAATCATAGCAGAGAACTATGTGCGGGAGGCCGGAGTCAGAAACCTGGAGAAAGCCTTGGACAGAATTCACCGGAAGATAGCAAAAGCTGTTGTTCTGGATGGAAAAGCAACCCCTGTGGAGGTGACTCCCGACACCCTTGAAGGATATCTGGGCAAGCCAAGGTTCCCGGAGGAGGAGCTTAAAGTTCCGTCAAGGCCTGGTATGGTTGTCGGTCTTGCCTGGACCAATTTCGGCGGTGACACACTTATGATCGAGACAGTCAGGACACCGGGCCGGGAGGGATTCCAGCTTACCGGTCAGATGGGAGATGTTATGAAGGAGTCTGCAAACATTGCCTATACCTATGTGCGGACAGTGGCAGATAAGTTCGGCGTAGGCAGAGATGCCTTCGAGAATTATCATTATCATCTCCATATACCGGAGGGAGCTACCCCTAAGGATGGTCCTTCTGCTGGAATTACCATGGCTACAGCCCTTCTCTCTCTTATCAGGAATAAAAAGATAAAGGACAGTTTTGCCATGACCGGAGAGCTTTCACTCACCGGAGATGTGCTTCCTATCGGAGGACTTAAGGAGAAGACTATAGCGGCCCGGCGCAATATGATTAAGCATATTATCATTCCAAAGCAGAACGAAAAGGATCTGGATGAGATTCCCACATATATTAAAAAAGGAATCACATTCCATCCTGTAAGCAGAATGGAGGAAGTGATTGAAACCGTATTCTAAGCTGACCATATTGCTTCTTGCCGTATTTCTGGTGTTCGGAGCCTCCTGCACCGCAAAGGAGAAAAAAGTCCAGGCTGCCGCAGAGGAGCCGGTGGACGAGGAAGCAATACGTATTGCCTCTATAGCTGTAAGTCAGCTGCCGGACGATATGCAGGGAAATATCCTTGACAACATGGAGAGCTTCAAGGCAGACCTTGCTGCTGTTATGGCAGAGGAAAGCCGTTTCTTCATTATTGCCGACAAAAGCCATCTGCTTACTGCCGACTACAATCCGGGCGAACTGGTTTCTCTTGACGGAAAAGGAATCAAAGTCAACAAGAAAGGGATGAAACTTGAGAAAGTGACATTCGAGGCTCTTAAGAAAATGCTTGATGACAGCGCCAAAGAAGGTCTTTCCCTTATGGTTTCCTCTGCATACAGGGATTACAAGTACCAGGTAGGCCTTTACAACTACTATATCTCAAAATATGGCAAGGAAAAGACCGATACATTCTCTGCCCCGCCGGGAGCATCACAGCACCAGCTGGGGACTGTCGTGGACTTCAATGATGTGGAGAACACCTTTGCAGGGACCAGAGAGGAGAAATGGCTTACAGAAAATGCCTGGAAATATGGTTTTTCCCTCTCCTTCCCAAAGGGATATGAGGATGTGACCGGCTACGACTGGGAATCCTGGCATTTCAGATATGTGACCAGATCTGGTGCAGAGTTCCAGAAAAAATACTTTAACAATATTCAGCACTATATGCTGCTTTTCCTCGATTCTTACAGAAACTGATTATTTATAGCGCTCCTGCAGGTCTGAAAGGAAAGTGAGGGCCTGGACAGCTCTTTCTCGAAAGCAGCCATAAGTTCCTTTGCCCGTACTATTATCTCATAAGGAATACCTGCCAGTTCTGCCACATGAATTCCATAGGACTTGCTGGCGGCTCCCCTGACAATCTTTTTAAGGAATACCAGTTTTCCTCTCTCTTCCGACGCATTCATGGACATATTCACCACATCGGGATTATCCATCTGGGTAAGCTCGTGATAGTGGGTTGCAAAAATAGTCTTTGCCCTGCACTTTTCTGTCAGATATTCACAGATGCTCCAGGCTATGGCCAGGCCGTCATTGGTGCCGGTGCCACGGCCCACCTCGTCCATTATTATAAAGCTGTTCTGGGTTGCACAACGCAGTATGTTGGCAGTCTCGGACATCTCCACAAGGAATGTGGATTCGCCCCTGGCCAGGTTGTCCGAGGCCCCTACACGGCAGAACATCTTGTCCACCACCCCTATCTCGGCCTCGGTGGCTGGAACAAAGGAGCCGGCCTGGGCCATAAGCACTATTATTGCGTTCTGCCTCAGGAATGTGGATTTTCCTGCCATATTAGGGCCTGTAAGCATAATAAGGTTTTCCTTGCCGCTTTCCAGGTAAAAATCATTCTCTATAAAGTCCCCTGGCGGCAGATTGGCCTCCACTACCGGATGGCGGCCTCCTTTTATGTTTATATATGTTTTATCTGTGACCTTGGGCTTTATATAGCCATGGGCTGTGGCAGCATCGGCAAAGGATTGGTAGCAGTCAATCTCCGACACATTCTCGGCCAGATCTATGATGAATGGAATCTCTTTCTTGATTTTATCCCGTATCTGTATGAACAGTTCCCGTTCCAAAGAGACTATCTTGTCATAGGCACTGTTAAGCTCGGTCTCAAGCTCTGTAAGCTTCTCGGTGGTGAAGCGTTCGCTGCTCAGAGTTGACTGTTTTCTTATATAATAAGAGGGGACATTCTTTATATATGATTTTGTCACCTCCAGGAAGTATCCGATTACCTTGTTATACCTCAGCTTCAGGTTAGGTATGCTGCAGGTGCTTCTCTCCTGCTCCATATATTCATCCAGGATGCTCTGGCTGTTGTCCCTGAGCGAACGCAGATGGTCCAGCTCCTGGTTGTAGCCCTGCTTTATCATTCCCCCCTCGTTTATGACGATTGGAAGATCCTCTCCTATGCAGCTGTCCAGGTATGAATAAAGTCTGTTTATGTGATCAAGAGTCTCCTGACCCAGGAACGGGAAGTATCCTTCCTGATGCCAGTCGGACACAAGAGATATAATCTCTATGCATTTTGCAAAGGAATTCTTAAGTCCCTCCAGATCTCTTGCATTGGCCTTGTCCATTGCAACCTTGGAACAGATGCGCTCCATGTCCATAACAGAGGCAAGGCACTGTCTCATATTGGAGAGAAGAATCTGATTGCGGTAGAAGATATCTACGGTGTCATGCCTTTTCCGTATATCGGAAATAGAAGTCAGAGGAGCTGATAACCATTTCTTTATAAGCCGGCTGCCGGCAGAGGTCTTGGTATGATCCAGCACATCTATAAGTGTGTAGCGGGATGATCCGTCCTGGATATTGCGAAGTATCTCAAGATTGCGCAGGGAAGATTCATCCAGGTACATATACTGCCTGGAATCATATTTGGTCAGGGAAGTGATATGGGGCAGCAGAGACTGGGATGTAAGGTGGATGTAATCAAGAATGACACCGGCCGAAAGAAGCTCTGGATCAGTCTCCTCAAAGCCCAGCCCCTTAAGGCTTATGACATTGAACTGCCGTTTTACAGCTTCCACCGATGATGCCATATCGAACTGCCAGTCCGGGAACCTGTTTATAATCACTTTTTTATAAGAATCCAGAATGGAAGCAATATCCTGGTCTTCGGCATATAATGTCTCCTGGATCAGTATCTCTCCTGGGGACAGACGGAAAAGCTCCTTGCGGAGGAAATCCTTTTTCTCGGAATCAGTGCATTTTGCGGCACTGAATTCCCCAGTAGAAAGATCTATGTAGGCAACAGATATGCAGGAACCTGTTTTCCCTATGGCAAACAGGTAGTTGTTGCTGTTCTTGTCAAGGTAATCCTCCACAATGGCAGTGCCAGGACTTATAACCTCGGTCACTACCCGCTCCATCACCTTGCCGCCTTTCTGGACCTCCCCTTTCTGCTCGCAGATTGCAACTTTCTTTCCAGCCTTAAGAAGCCTGCCGATATATGCTGAAGCAGCATGATACGGTATACCGCACATAGGCTGCCCTGCCCTTTTGGTCAGTACAAGATCCAGCAGGGAGCTGGCCTGGCGGGCATCGGAGTCAAACATCTCATAGAAATCCCCCATCCTGAAGAACAGGAAGGCATCGGGATAAGAGCTTTTGATTCTTTTGTACTGTCTTACAGCCGGGGTATCGGCACTGTTTTCTGTCATAATCTGAGCTTTTTCATGACCAGATCGGTTATATCTACACTATGGGTCCACCAGATGATATTTCTGTCCTTGGAGTCAAAGATTATTGAATAACCTTCGCTCTCTGCCACATACTGGATCTGGTTGACAATCTTGCTGAGAATCTCGGTGGTATCCGGTACAAGAACCTTCTTCTCCTCAAGTTCTTTATTCTTCTCTTCGACAAACTGCCTCAGGTAATATCTGAGGGATGATATCTGCTCATCTATCTCTTCTGTATTATCATTAAAATGACTTTTGGTTTTATCTTTCTCAAGGGCGGCAATCTCAGCCTCTATTGATGTGGTCTCGTCCTCAATTGCCTGCTTTATCTTCTTGATCTCCTGAAGCTGGTCAGAATTCGGCATCATCTGCTGGACAATCCTGGAGTAGTCTATGACCCCTATCTTTGGGATCTGCTGCTGAGCATATGCTGTGACTGAGGCGCAGAATAACAGTGTAAAAATAATAGCTTTTTTCATATAATCTCCTAGTAGTAGCTCTGGTTGAAGCCGATGACAAAGTCAAGTTTCATGCTGTCCTTGAACAGGATACCATCCTGCCATTCAATATTATTGTCATTATTATATCTATAACGTTTGACAAAGTAGAAGCCGATAGGAAGTCCTGGAATAGTAAGTCTGAATCCACCACCCAGAGAGAAGTAGAAGTCCTGCCGTACCATATCCTTGAACATATAGCGCTCAGGCCAGATACCGGTAGCGCTCCAGAACCAGTCCCACCATATATATTTCTCGAAGATAGGCATTCTGAGCTCTACCCAGTTGTCCCAGAGAACCTTTCCATCATAAACCCGGTCCCAGCCTCTTGCCATGGAAAGTCCATCGATGTAGAGAAGCTCCCTGGTTGTAGCCTTGAGAGTTCCATCAAGCTGGTTCATTATGACAGAGATGGAGGAGCCGAGGGCCAATACCATCTTGAACTTGAACTCCTCGCCGAGAGGGATGGAGAAAAGCTGCTGGAAGATCTGTCCTTTGGTCTCGGATTTTATATATTCACGGGCCGATGGCATAATACCGCCGGTATATGTAAGAGTCTCCTTAAGATAGAAACCTTTGGATGGGCTTACAATATAGTCTCTGGTATCCCAGGAAACAGATGTCCAGACCGAGTTGATCGACATCCAGTTCTGGAAGTTTTCTCTGATAGTTGCATTGTATGGCCTGTAGATGCCGTCATTATAATCGACATAAGTCTTTGTATGATTGTAACCGACTCCTGTTCCCACACGTCCTATAGGAAGATGCCAGGTATAGCCAAGGCTGAGGCCGAGACCTATGTTCCATGACTCGTATTCCATAAGATATGCCTTAGGAATTCCGATTCCGTGCCGTACCGCATATTCATAGTCAGTTATAGCATCATCATCGTCGGAAGGCTCACCTGTGTGGCGGTCCACCATATGGCCGTCATAAGGGTCAGGAACCTGTCCTTTCTTATATTTATCATTGTCAAATACAGGGTTCATTATATCCTGGGCTACGTTGGCTGTGGTCTCGTGTGATACAGACAGGGATATTGTACCTGTAAGACGTCTGTCGGCAAGCCATCTTTCTGTGAAGGATGTAGTTACAGACTGTACTGATGTCGACATCTCTGTACCGATACTGAACTCCTGACCGTTTCCTAAGAAGTTCCGGTCTGTCCATTTGACGAAAGCACTGACAGGAATATCACCTGCATCGGCAGAGAAGATAAGACCGAACTGGATATCGGTGGTCTTGCCCTCCTCCACGTTAAGTATAAGGTTCATAAGACCATGCTCGGAACCGACAGGGGTCTCCGGATAGATGGCAGAGAAATACTGCAGGTTGTAAAGGTTTTGAACACCTTCGATGATTTTCTTCTTGCTGAAGACATCACCTACACCTATAGGCAGCTCCCGCAGGATTACCCTCTCCTTGGTCTTGTCATTGCCCTGTACCACAATGTTCTCGATATGGGCTCTTCCTTCCTCCACAATAGTTACGATATAGGATACCGATCTTGTCTCCTCGTTTATCTGCTCCTGCTCCGAGATGGAGTTGAATATATATCCATCGTCAAAATAGAGGTCGGAGATACGGACAAAGTCGGCCTGCATCCTGACTTTATTAAGCACGTCTCCCGGTTTGCAGCGAACAAGCTTGCCCAGCTCCTCATCATCATGG
>CADAEX010000100.1 GCA_902787125.1 uncultured Spirochaetaceae bacterium | reverse complement strand
CTCCTGGCTCAGCACACCTGATACTGCCGCAAGAACCTGAAGGTGGGGCGATGCCTCATCTGTAGGTGATGCTATAAGGACAAAGATCTGGGATGGCAGACCATCCAGGGAGTCAAACTCGATTCCGCTCTTCTTTCTTCCTATTGCGATTGTAAGGTGCTTAACTCCCTCGCTCTTTGCATGAGGGAATGCGATTCCATGCTCCATGCCGGTGCTCATCTTCTGCTCCCGCTGCATAATATCGTCCAGGAGAACCTGGCGGTCGGTGATGTTGTCCGATGTGCTCACAAGATCCACCAGCTCAAGAATTGCCTCGTCCTTGCTGCCTGCTTTCATGTTGCAGATGATGAAATCCTTGGAGATCCGTCCCTGGAGAACCTCGACATCCACCTTCTTCTCCTTGGTCTCGGCCGATTCCTTCCTTGCCTCAACCACTGCCTCACGCTGCTGCTGATTGTTCTGCTCGGTGTCCATGAAACGGAGCATGACTTCATACATAGAGGTCTTGAGGAACTGTTCGTGGCGCTCCTTGGTGGTTATGTCGATTCCCTTTCCATGCTGGGTTATTGTGAACACCATCCGGTTCATCCGGGCATGGTAGATACCTTTGTCGCTGTCGATGGTGAGTACGAAGAAACCATCCTTGCGCAGGTCTGTGATAAGCATGTATGTAACCAGGTCGGCAATCTCCCTGGTCTTGAAATCCCAGTGGCAGGTCTTGGTGGCAGAGCTCTTAAGCTCTTTCCTTGTGCCACGCTGGTTGCTCTTGAGGATTATGCTATGATTGTGGTCACCAGTGTCATCATGATGACAACGCCGAAAAGCTGCTCGTTCAATATTCCTGCGGTTATTCCGATACCTGCTATGATAAGTGCAACCTCGCCACGTGGCACCATGCCGCATCCGATACGCATTGCGCCGTGGATATTGAAGCCCAGGTAAAGAGCTGGCCAGCCGCATCCTATAAGCTTTCCAAGGATACAGGCAACTGTGTAGACCAGTCCGAACAGGAGGACATGGGCATCGAAAAGCTTGGCCACATGGACCATCATACCCATGACACAGAAGAACAGAGGCACAAGGAATGCAGTGATACCCTCAAGCCTGTCATGGATTATAGGTGCTATATCGGTACCGGAAAGGGCAAGACCTGTGATATATGCGCCGATGATCATTGCAAGCCCCTGTTTCTCGAATATTCCAGCAAGCAGAAGAGCTATTCCGAAGGCGAATATGGAGAAGTCGTAGGAACTGCGGAACTTCTTGAGGAGGAAAGCGATACTCTTTGAGCAGATAAGGGCCAATGCAGAAAGCCCCAGCCAGATGCCGAAGGCACGGAATGCTATGTTGAGTATGGCAGAGGCATTCAGATGGCTGCTGCTTCCGGACTGGTTCACTGCGGCAACAAGACCCATGACTATGGCCAGGAGCACAATACCGAGAACGTCGTCGAATACAGCGGCGGCCAGGGTGGTCACTCCCTCCGGGGAATCCATCTTCTTCCTGTCCGAGATAATGCGGGCAGTTATACCTACAGATGTGGCGGTGGACATGATGCCGAAGAAGAGACAGCGCTCGTCCCAGAAATGGGTGTGGAGGACTGCCATGCAGGTGGCTGCTCCGAAGATGAACGAGAATACTACACCGGAGATACCGATTATTCCTCCCCTTACAGAATAGCGGAGGAAAAGGCCAAGATCAGTCTCAAGACCTGAGTTGAACAGCAATATGATGGAGGCAACCATGGCAAAGCCATAGAGCTCGGGAGTCACAGCCAGGGATTCGGAATAGACAGGGAAAAGGCCGTGGGGAAAACCGGGAAGAGGAATTGCACCCAGGGCAAAAGGCCCTATCACGACGCCGGAGAGAAGCTCGCCTATTACCGACGGGAAACCAAGCCTTTCTGCAAGGCTTCCGAATATCTTTACTGCGAAAATAATTATACTGATCTGAAATATAAGGGTGGTCATCAGACCTGTGATATTTCCTTCCATATGTGCAACTCCGTCTGCATGGTATCTCTTTTTCCTAAACTTTACAACTCGCTTTTGCCATGATATAATTTAATAAATGAGGAAATTATTTTCCCTCTTATTTATAATTTTTATCTCTATATCAGGTCTGGGAGCCCAAGGGGTAAGCAGGATGACCTATTTTGCCCATCTTTTCGGCATCTCTTTCGACACAGACCAGGAGATTCCGGACCGGGAGCTCTCCATAATCTACTTTATCCTTGACAACACCGAGGAATACCATATCCACTGCATGAGGGGCGAGGAGCAGAACCAGGTCTTTGTCCATAATGACGGCACTGTCGTAGTATTTGACAAGAATCATCACCAGGTGACCAACTACAACCGGGGAACAATCCGTATAGCCCGGAAGGACGACCCTATAGGCCATTTTATCCTGGACACCCAGCCCTGGCTGAACTTCGGCGTGGACTCCAACGACCCTACATCCATAGAGGAGCGTCTGGAGGCCTATCTTAAGGATGTGCAGAATGCCATATTTGTATTTCTGTTCCACCGCAAGGGTGAACCTGCCAAGCAGATCCACTACAGCGACCTGGACAAGGTGGATAAAGAGGTGTGCCACTTCTTCTACCAGATGCTTTTCAACAGATCATATAAGATTCAGCTGACCGACGAGAATATCCAGAAGATGCACAGAAGCCCGAACCTGTGGTCCAAGTACTGCCACCAGATATTCAACCTGTTCTTCTAGAAAATCAAAAGAGCAAAAAAAAACCCGCATCCAAAGATGCGGGAGCATAAAGGCATCTCCTACTGGAATCGAACCAGTGTTGACGGGATGAAAACCCGTTGTCCTAACCCCTAGACGAAGGAGACGCGTCTTGAGCTGCAATGGATTCGAACCATTGACCCACGCCTTAAAAGGGCGTTGCTCTACCAGCTGAGCTAGCAGCCCAAAACAATAAATGCAACGACAAAAATCTATCAAGAATGAACGATAATGTCAATAATACATTTATTTTATATGCCGAAGGCGGAACTCGAATCCGCAAGGCTTTTAAGGGCCGGAGGATTTTAAGTCCTCTGTGTCTACCAATTTCACCACTTCGGCAATTCATTTCATTTTACTTTTACAGGCCTAGACCGTCAAGATATAATTTCTATAAACCGTTTACAAAACGTTATAAAAAGAATACCTTTCTACCATGAGCATGACAGAAGAAGTTGCCGGGCAGGTGCACCTGTACCCAGGCATAGCAGATACACACACCCACCTTATCCTTTGGCAGACCAAGGAGATGGATTGGAAAACCCTGTTCCAGACCTGTGTGGAGGGGGGTCTTGAGCTGGCTCTGGATGTAGGGACAAACACCGACACCTTCGAAGAGCGGCTCTCCATGGTGAACCAGTTTGACCAGCTTTACATAACAGACGGCCTTTCGGTAAGCAAGTCGGAACTGGAAGCCGGCGACCTTAAGAGGCGGCTGGATCTGCTTGAGAAGCAGGTAGCTGCCAATGTGGAGGGCGGCAAGCTCATTGCTGTGGGCGAGATAGGACTGGACAACCATTTCGAGTATGGCGGAGTTGAACGGCAGAAGGAGCTGTTTGCAGCCCAGCTTGATATTGCAAAACAGTTTGACCTGCCTGTGATAATACATACCCGGGAGGCAGACCCCGACACCTACTCCATGCTGGCCAGTGCAAAGCTGGGCAGGGCCGGGATAATCCACTGCTTCTCAAGCAGTTGGGAGTGGGCAAGGAAGTACCTGGACCTGGGATTCTGCATATCGTTCTCTGGCAACATCACATACAAAAAATCAGAATGCATCCAGGAAGCTGCAGCCAAGGTGCCGGCAGACCGGGTTCTGGCCGAGACCGACGCTCCATTCCTCACACCCCAGAAGGTGCGGAAGTACCCTAACTGGAGCGGCTTTATAGGCTACACCTACGACTGCATAGCGGCCTTGCGCGGCACCTTGCCGGAGGAGCTGGCGGTACAGGTGACCAGGAATTTCAAAACATTGATGAGGCTGCCCCGGTGATAAAGCATGTGCTGATGGACGTGGACCACACCCTGTACCCCCGCTCCTCCGGGGTCGAGGGTGCGATGGTGAAGCTTATAAACAAGTTTGTGGGCGACTACCTGGGCGTGACCCCCGAGGAGGCAGGCAGAATGCGTGCTGAGCGGCCCGCCGGGGTCTACGCCAGCACCCTCGACTGGCTGCAGCGCAAATATGGCTTCACCGACATATACGGCTACTTCAGGGCTATCCACCCCACAAGGTTCTGGGAGCACTTTCCAAAGAACTCGGAGCTCATACTTATGCTGGACAAGCTCAAGGTGCCCTGCTCCATATTCACCAACTCCTGGTCAAACCATGCCCTCAACGTCATGGACTACCTGGAGATAACCCCTTTCTTCAAGAAGATCTACGACCTTCCCTTCTGCCACTTTATCGGTAAGCCTGACCCAAGGTCATTCCGCTATGTCCTTGATGACCTAAAGCTGGAACCTGACCAGGTGCTTCTGGCGGACGATGCCCCCGAGACTATTATAGAATATACAAAAATAGGGGGCAAAGGAGTCCTGGTGGATGAGAACCTCAAACCACGGCAGAACTTCCCTGCCCCCATCATCAAAGAAATAACTCAGCTCACTCAGTTCACCGAGCTTTTCTGAAATCACATATTTCTTGTGACTACAATATTGACATCTGTGTCCAGAATATTGGCAGCCACCACATCGCCGGCTGTAACCGGTGACTTAAGATCAAGGCTGTTGATCACATCCATGCACTTGAACTTAAGCTTCTCGGGAATCGGCTTGTCTGTCTTTACAGGAACCACCGGGTGCACACCACCCTGGATCCGTGCTGTGGAGCAGATCATACGGCGGGGGTCAGTGACCTCGTTCTTGCCGTAAACCTCGCCTCTCTTGCAGGTATTGCCAGTTACAGTAATCTCATCTCCGCATACCTTTACTGTAAGTCTGCAGCCCATAGGACAGGAGACACATACTAATTTCTTCTCAACGCATTCCATATTATTTCTCCTCCTCAGGCTCTACAGTGATTCCGATTTCCTTGCCTTCCATTCCCTTGAAGATAGAGGATGGAACTGTAAGCTTGATCATCTCGCCAGGAGTCAGGAACGGCTTCTTGTACCGGCCCAGCTCCCTGCCTCCCTCTGTGACAACCAGATAGCACTTGCCGAACACACGGTCCACTCTCATGAGGATATCGAACTTCTCGTCCAGGTTCTCAGGTCTGAACATATGAGGAACCGCATAGGAAAGTCCGCCTGTAACCTTGAAGGTGTTAGGCTTTGAGTTCTTGGTTATCTCCACCTTGATATACTTTGCGGCATTTCTTCCGGCCTTCCGGCTCTCTTCTGTAACAAAGTCAACCAGGTCGTGGACATGCACTACGTTTCCGCAGGCGAACACACCCTCCATAGAGGTCTCCATGGATTC
>CADAEX010000099.1 GCA_902787125.1 uncultured Spirochaetaceae bacterium | reverse complement strand
GAAGGCTGCCCGCATAACCATGCCTGTAATTGGGATGGAAAAAAGGAAGTCCAGCTTTCAGGAGATCGAGACCGGCTTCACACCGGAGAAGGCGAGAGCCGAGGCAATGCGGTGCCTTAAGTGCGGCTGTGAGAAAGAGAAGGACTGCAAGCTCAGGGAATATGCTACCCGCTATGGTGCCGATGCCCACCTGTTCAAGGGTGAGAGAAGGGGCTATGACAGGGATGATTCCCACGAGGATATCAGGATAGAGACTGGAAAGTGCATAAGCTGCGGCTCCTGCGTAAGGGCCTGTGCCGAGATCAAGGGGCTCAATATCCTCTCCTTCGACGGCCGTGGTTTCAAGACCAGGATGCATGCTCCATTCGGACACTCTCTGGTGGACACCAAATGCGACGGCTGCGGCGAGTGTGTAAAAGTATGCCCCACCGGTGCAATCATGGGCAAGAATGGAAAAATTTGACGTCATAATATGCGGTGCCGGCCCTGCCGGTCTTATGACTGCCTTTACCCTTGGCAACACCACATCCGGCAGCCTTAAGATTCTCCTCCTGGACAGAAGAGAGCCCTGGAGGGAGCCGGTCTGCTGTGCTGAGGCTGTGGGAAACAAATCATTAAGCAGCCTTCTGCCCGTAGATTCCTCATTTGTCCGCTGTTACAGCTCATGGATCAATTATACATCTCCCAAAGGATATACTGCAGGAAGTTACAGAAAAGACTGCACTATCATCCTGAACCGGGCCTTGTTTCACCGGTGGCTTTGGGACAGGTGCCTGGAAGTAGGGGTGGATTGCCGGTGCAATGCTGCGGTGAAGGTTCTTGATCGCAGAGACGGTTGGTGGGATGTGACAGTTGAGAAAGAGGGAGCACATCAAATAATTTCAGCTCCTGTAGTTGTTGATGCCACCGGCCCGGGTGGCCGTATTACCCGGGATATACCTTGTCTTAAGGGAATAGAGTCGGGCGATGAGAATATGGCTCTTGCCATTTTTGCTGTTGCAGAGGGAGTTCCCTGCAATAATGATGCTTTACAGTTTTTCTACGGCTCTCCTTTTGCTTATGGATATGGCTGGATATTCCCTCGGGATGATGATGCTGTGAACATCGGTTTTGGAATATCATTAAGGGCCGCTCAAGGTCTTTCCCTGCATCAGAAACTGCTGGATTTCATCTTCAGGAAGAACCCTCATGCCAAGATCAGGACCATATGCGGCGGCAAGGTACCGCTTCATAGTGCACACCACAGGCCCTTTGCCATGCATGGCCTTTTCAAGGCAGGAGATGCTGCAGGTTGTGTCGACCCGATTTGGGGAGCTGGCATTTCAGAAGCCCTTGAATGTGGAAGGATTGTAGGAAAAAACATTCCTGATTGGCTGGGGAAAACTGATTCGGAAGAGCGCCGCCATGTGGAAGGCCGGATTTTTGACCAATGGATGGATCTCTGTGGGAACTTTTATCAGAAATCTGCCAGGGCAAAGGAACTTATGAATAAAATCACCGATGATCAATGGGATATATTCCTTCATCATATGTCAAACCTGCCCCGGGAGAATCAGACATCTGTCTTGAACACCCTCAACAATTCCCCCTGGCTTTGGCCGATTATGGTCTGGGAAGTATGTGAGGGCTTAAAAAACAAAAAGTTTTGCTGATTGCTATTTACAAAAAAAGATAAACTTGATAATCTACCAAAACGAGGTGAAGAAAGATTTATGTGGAAAAGGTGTAATGACCGGAAACAATGTAAGCCACGCACAGAATAAGACAAAGAGAGTATGGAAACCAAATCTTCTTAAGATGAGAACAGTTATTGATGGAAGAATTATGACAGTAAAGATTTGTACATCATGCCTTAAGAGGGGATTCCTTACAAAGGCCTGAGTTTTGACATTGTGTTTGAAAGGGGTTACAATAAGGTAACCCCTTTTTTTTTAGGAGAAGAGAATGAGTGACAGAAATCCTCCTTTCACCTACAGGCCGCCGCAGTTCAAGATGCCCAGCAGCAAGACACTGACCACCATCATATTGGGTGTGCTTATTGTGGGAATGCTGGCAACAGGTATCTATCAGGTGGACCAGCGGGAAGAGGCAGTAATATTATTGCTTGGAAAATTCAACAGGATCACAGGGCCGGGACTTCATATGAAGCTTCCCTTCGGCATAGAGCGGAACTACAATGTCCCCACCCAGGTGATCCAGAATATGTCCTTCGGTTTCAGGACCAATGAGTACGGCGGAACCCAGACCAACGACTATCCCGACGAATCTGTAATGCTTACAGGTGATCTTAATATTGTTGATGTGGAGTGGATCATCCAGTACCGTATCACAGACCCAAGGGCATGGCTCTTCAACGTCCTTGAGAAGGAGAAGACTATCCGTGATATCTCCCAATCCACCCTTAACATGCTGGTGGGGGACCGTACAATCATGGATGTCATCGGTGAGGAGCGGAACAACATAGAGATCCAGGGCCAGGAGCTTATGAACAGTGTTCTCGGCAGCTACAACCTGGGAATCAATGTCATTGCTGTGAAGCTCAGGAACATAGTACCGCCCCGGGGCGAGGTGCAGGATGCCTTTGAGGATGTGACCAAGGCCCAGCAGGATATGAACCGCTTCATCAACGAATGTAAAGAGGCCTACAACAACGAGATTCCAAAGGCAAGGGGTCAGGCAGACCAGATTGTGCAGGAGGCCATGGGTTACTCCAAGGAGCGTGTCAATCAGGCTCAGGGAGATGCTGCCCGCTTCAACTCAGTCTATGAGGAATATGCCAAGAGCAAGGATATAACCAAGACAAGGCTCTACATCGAGATGATCGAGTCTGTCCTCAAGAACGGCAATGCGGGGGATCTGGTGGACAAGAACCTGGAGAACTTCCTGCCCCTCAAGAATCTTCAGGGTAAGGGAGGTGCAAGATGACAGCAAGAAAGAATGACATCAAGATTACTGTCGGCGCTCTCATTGTGCTGGTCTTCCTCTTTGTGGCATCCGGCCCTATGTATATTCTTTCCGAAGGGGAGCAGGCAATTGTTGCCCGGTTCGGACGTATCATAAAGACAGAATACAACGCAGGTCTCAAGTTCAAGGTTCCTATCGTGGACAAGGTTACCAAGTATCCTAAGAAGATCATGGCATGGGACGGCGAATCCCAGCGTATCCCTACAAGGGAGAAGCTCTTTGTCTGGGTTGATGCAACTGCACGGTGGAAGATTGTGGATCCTGCAAAGTTCTACGCATCTGTAACCACTATCAATGCGGCTCAGGGACGTCTCAACGAGATTATTGAATCATCCCTCCGTACTGTAATTTCACAGAACTTCCTACGGGAAGTTGTCAGGAACTCCAACGTGATCAACGAGATCAAGAGAGAGTCTGAGCTTATGGTTGAAGGGGAGAGCATAGAGGAGAGCATCGAGGAAGGGCTTGAGAACGGAGCAAAGAAGCAGGTGCTTAAGGATCCTTCCGGCCAGACCCAGACTATCGTCATCTACGATTCCATCGAGGTGGGCCGTAATGCCCTGTCCGAGGAGATGCTGGTTGCCGCAAGCCGTCTTACTCCCGAGTTCGGTGTGGAGCTTATAGATATAATCCTGCGCCAGATCAAGTATTCAGATGACCTTACAGAAAGCGTCTACAAGAGGATGATCAAGGACAGGAACCAGATAGCCCAGGCTTACCGCTCCTACGGCGAAGGTAAGAAGCTTGAGTGGCTGGGAAGGCTTACAAACGAGAGGATGTCCATAATCTCCGAGGCCAACAAGAAGGCAAATGAGATCAAGGGACAGGCCGATGCCGAGGCTACTGCCATCTATGCAGATGCCTATTCCAAGGACGAGGAGTTCTTCGAGTTCTGGCGGCTTATGCAAAGCTACAAAGAGACAGTACCTGCCTTCAACAAGATACTCTCCACCGGTATAGAATACTTCAAATATCTGGGCGACAAGAAGCCGTAAGGAGAAACTATGTCTTTACCGCAGGTTGTTCTTAAAAGAGGGAGGGATATGCCCCTGAAGGGAGGCCACCCCTGGGTTTTCTCAGGTGCCATAGATAAGGATGTGGACCGGAATCTGCATCTTAAGCCAGGTTCTCTGGTGGATGTATTCTCTGCCGACGGTGCATTCTTAGGTACCGGCACATGGCATGGCCGTAACAGCATCCGGGTGCGGATGGTGAGCCGGGAACATCTTGATGGATTCACCCAGTCTTTCTTCACTTCCAGATTCAGGAAGCTTCTGCACCTTAAGAAGCAGCTTCTGGGACCCGATACCACCGGCTTCAGACTTGTCCACAGCGATGCCGACGGATTCCCGGGCCTTATTGTGGATGTGTTCGGCAGCATTGTGGTGTTCCAGCTGGGGGCCGACGGCTTCGAGGAGGCCTCTCCTCTGATCACACAGGCACTGGTTGAGGTACTTTCCCCAAAATGTGTGGTAAAGCGCTCTGACGACCCTTCTCGCGCCCCTGAGGTGACATTCGGGGAGAATATAGACAAGGCTATATTCTTCGAGAACGGCCTTAAGATGATAGCCCTTTGCCAGAGCGGCCAGAAGACAGGCTTTTTCCTGGACCAGCGCTCTGCCCGGTTAGCCCTCCGTTCCCTTGCAAAAGGAAAGAAGGTCCTTGACCTGTTCTGCAACTCAGGGGGATTCTCCCTCTCTGCTGCATCAGGCGGCGCTGTGCAGGTGACCGGGGTGGATGTCTCTGACAGAGCCCTGTCACTCCTCAAGGAGATGGTGCGGCTCAACAAGATTCCCGAGAAAGAGTGCGATGTGAGGACTGTGAACAAGGATGTGTTCGAATACCTTGAGATGGTGCGTCCCGGCTCCTACGATATCATAGTGTGCGACCCGCCTGCTTTTGCCAAGAGCCACGATGCTGTGGAACAGGCAAGGAAAGCCTATGTGCGTCTTAACCGGAAGTGCCTTGAGAAGCTTGACAGAGGCAACATCCTTATAACCAGCTCCTGCTCTGGTGCAGTGACTATGGAGGATTTCAGGGACTGCGTCCGGATAGCCGCAGGCCAGAGCGGCCGTGATGTCCGCATCCTGGATGTCCTTTCTCAGCCGTCAGACCACACTCTTAAAATGTCCTTTCCTGAGGGGCAGTATCTTAAGACCTTTATTCTCCAGGTTCTGTGAGGCTGATTATGGAAACAAAAGATAGAAAAGAGCTTTTTGACAAGTTCTGCGATATCATAGAAAAGCTGCGGGCTCCCGATGGCTGCCCCTGGGACAGGAAGCAGACTGCGGAAAGCCTTAAGAAGAGTCTCTTGGAAGAGTGTGACGAAGCTATAGAGGCTGTCGATAAGAAAGATGATGAGAACCTGTGTGAGGAGCTGGGAGATGTCCTTCTGGTGGTGGGTATGATAGCCCGGATCAAGGAAGAGGAGGGAAAGTTCAATATCTCTGATGTTCTTTCAGGTGTGAATTCCAAGCTTATCAGAAGACATCCGCATGTTTTCGGGGATGCAAAGGCCAGTTCACCGGAAGAGGTGCTTAAACTCTGGAATCAGGTTAAAGAAGAGGAAAAGAAGAAAAAAGCATCCTTGCAGTAAAGCCTTTTTTTGATTATAGTTAATCCGTTGGTCCACTAGCTCAGCTGGATAGAGCGCATCCCTCCTAAGGATGAGGTCACCCGTTCGAATCGGGTGTGGATCAACTTTTTTTTGTCAGTTCTTCCTGCAGTTTCCTGCTCAAAGATATAAATAAAGTATAGAGTTCCTCAATATGCTGCCGGTTGAATTCGGTGTGGGTAAGATTCTGCACCTGATGAATCTTCTCCTGCTCCCGCTTTTCATCCCGCACCTGCATTCCCACTTTCTGCTTGTATGCGGCGATACGCTCAGATATCTCCATTCGCTTCTCGAACAGAGCCACAATCTGGCGGTCTACAGCATCAATCTCTTTTCTCAGTTCATCAAGATCCATACATTACTCCTACTAAACACTCCATGTCTGCTGTCTGAGGATAGAAGTCGAACATATCAAAGCTCTCTATCCGGTACCCGCTTCTCAGAAGTTCTCCCAGATCCCTGGCCAGTGTGACAAAGTTGCATGAAAGATAGTAGAGCTTCTTTGCCTTAAGCTTTGCCAGATACTGCTTGACAACAGGGGAAAGACCGGTGCGGGGCGGGTCTGCGAACACCACATCTGCATGCCTGCACCTGCGCTTTGAAAGGGCCCACTCCTCGCACTTCATGTTGAAGAAATGGCAGTTGGGATAGAGGCCTGTGTTAAGGGCTCCGTAACGGGACGATACGGGGCTTTCCTCCACAAAGAAAAAGATGCCAGGTACTCCGATGCCGGAGTAGAGATCCAGGTATGTTCCCCCATCTGAAACCATGCCATCCAGCACTGCAAGCATTTTCTCGAACATACTGCGGTTGCTCTGGAAGAAGCACTGGGGGCTGGCTTTAAGCACCTTTCCTTTTATCTCTATATCCAGGGCCTTGGCCCCGGCGGCTGCACTGAACACCTGCTGCCCGTCAGGGGCAAAGAAGGTGGTGCGCTCCTTAAGGCTCACACCGTCTGCCAGCAGCCGGTTCAGCCCGGGGCAGCAGGTGTTGCAGCTGGAGGCTTTGAGCACCTGGCTGGAGGCGCTGGCCATGAAGCCGGCTCCCCCCTCCGGGGCGGGATGAAGCTGCACCCGCACCCGGTAGCCGTAGGGCTCGGAGGGGTGTACCTTTATATTCAGTGCTGCTATATCGGTTTCGGCAATGTGCCCGGTGCGGGAGAGGGCTTCGGCCAGCATCGCCTTCTTAAGCTCCAGCTGCCTGCTGTAGCTTATGTGCTGCAGCGTGCAGCCGCCGCATCTGCCGAAAAGGCGGCATGGCGGTATGACCCGGTCCGGGGAGGAATCGGATATCCCCAGGATTCTTCCCACCAGGTAGCCTTTCTTGGATTCTGTTATCTCTATCTGTGCCTCTTCCCCGGGTATTCCATAGGGGACAAACACAGCCATGCCGTCCACATGGGCCAAGGCACAGCCGTTGGAGATAAGCTTCTCCAGCCGCACAGTGCAGGGCTTAGATAGAAAGTCTCTGGTGCTCATGGTACATGGAGTCACGGAGTGCCTTCACATCGTCAGACATCAGGTACTCGTCGAAGCCCATTCTCTTGTCTATGATCTTTCCCTCGGGGCAGAACTCGATGATCCGGTTTGCAACTGTGTCTGCAAACTGATGGTCGTGGGTGTTCATCAGGATTACACCGGTAAACTCGGTAAGACCAGTGTTCAAAGCCTGTATGGACTCAAGGTCCAGGTGGTTTGTCGGCTCATCGAAGATCAGCGTGTTTGCTCCGCTAAGCATCATCTTTGCCAGCATACACCGCACCTTCTCCCCTCCGGAAAGGACATTTACGCTCTTCAAGGCCTCGTCGCCGGAGAAGAGCATTCTTCCAAGGAACCCTCGGAGATAGCTTTCATCATCGGAGGTGGTGAACTGCTGGAGCCACTGCACCAGATTCATTTTATCGGTAAAGTAACTGCTGTTGTCCTTAGGATAATAGGCTGGAGTTATGGTCAGACCCCATTCATAGCTGCCGGAATCTGGCTTAAGCTCACCAGAGACTATCTGGAACAGGGTAGTCTTGGCCAGGTGGTCAGGGCCTACAAATGCAATCTTGTCCCCGTTCTGCACCTGCAGCGAGAAATCCTGCAGCACCGGCACACCGTCTATGCTTTTTGAGATGTTCTTTATATCAAGGATGTTACGTCCGCATTCCCGCTCCGGCTTGAAGCTTATGTATGGGAACTTGCGGCTGGTGGAAGGCATCTCCTCCAGGGTCAGCTTCTCGATCACTTTCTTGCGGGATGTGGCCTGCTTTGATTTTGCGGCGTTGGAGGCAAACCGCTGGATGAACTCCTTCATCTCGGCAATCTTGTCCTCCCGCTTCTTCTTCTCATCTTTCCGCTGCTTTGCAGCCAGCTGGCTTGCCATGTACCAGAAGTCGTAGTTTCCGGCATACAGCTTGATCTGACCGAAGTCTATATCGGCGATGTGGGTGCAGACTGTGTTAAGGAAGTGACGGTCGTGGGAGACCACAATCACTGTATTATTGTAGTGGTTTAAGAAATCCTCAAGCCAGCTGATAGATTCAAGGTCCAGGTGGTTTGTAGGCTCGTCCAGAAGAAGGATATCGGGGTTTCCGAAAAGGGCCTGGGCCAGGAGGACACGCACCTTGTCACCGCCGTCCAGCTCCTTCATAAGCTTGTCGTGCATCTCCTCGGGGATTCCAAGGCCTGCCAGAAGGGTAGCAGCCTCAGGCTCTGCCTCCCAGCCGTTCATCTCTGCAAACTCGCTTTCAAGGGCAGATGCCTTGATGCCATCCTCCTCTGTAAAATTCTCCTTTGCATATATTGCATCTTTTTCCACCATAACGTCGTAGAGCTTCTTATAGCCCATGATTACGGTGTGCATGACTGTATATTCATCGAACTCAAAGTGGTTCTGCTTCAGCACCGACATACGTTCTCCCGGGGTGATTGTGACAACACCTTCGGAGGGCTCAATCTCGCCGGATAGAATCTTAAGGAATGTGGATTTTCCTGCGCCGTTGGCCCCGATAAGGCCGTAGCAGTTGCCTGGTGCGAATTTAAGGTTCACATCCTTGAACAGGATGCGCTCGCCATATTTCAATGTAATGCTGCTTGTACTGATCATGCATCACAGTATATCGGAATACAAGAAAAAAGTTAACCCCACTTCTCCAGAGAAAGGGAGCAGTGTTTGGCAAAAACCTCGAAATCTTTTGTGTTGTCAGTCACCAGAATAAGATTGTTGGCAACTGCTATGGAAGCAATCTGAGTATCAAGGATGGGGGTAGGTTTCCCCAGGGGGATAAGTTTGCCGGTTATATCTGCATTGATTTTTGCCGCGTGATCATCATAGGGGATGATAGGAAAGGAGGGCTGCACATAGTTATGGAGAAAGGAGATAAGCTTATCCTTCTTGTGCCCGTCAGGAAGCAGGGCAACGCCGTTTAAAAGTTCAAACCATGTAATGCTGCTTATTGCACAGGTTCCAGTATGGAACTCAAGCCAGTTAAGTACAGCCTCAGCAGGTTCTGGTTTGGTGCATTGGGAAATGATATTTGTATCCAGGAGATAAATAGTCTTCAAAACAGGTTCTCCTTCGGGGAATACTGTTCTTTATTACGTTTTATGGCTTCCTCGAATTCAGTATATTCTGCATTGGTCAATCCACCTGTCTCCTGTTTCCATCGACTCAGCTGATCTACAAAGGAAGGATGATAGTTTTTTTTAAGCTCCTCATATTCCTTAAGGCTTACAATGACTGCAGAGGTCTTGCCATACTTTGTTATCTTCACCACTTCGCCCTGTTCGGCAAGAGTGACATATTCACTCAGCTTTGCCTTGACATCAAATAAAGGTACAGTCATAATCCCTCCAGATATAGTCATTATATAGTCATAATATGACAATTGTCAACCGGGCATAAAAAAAGCCTCCAGATTGCTCTGGAGGCCTGAATTCTAACTAATGGTTAAATTAGAAGTCGATCTTTGTAACGAAGTACAGTCCACCCTTCTCAGCTGTTACGCCGTTTGTGTTGAGTGTTCTGAAGAGTCTTGCGTTAGCAGCACCAGCAACGTCTTCGTCAACATAGATGTAACCAAGCTTGTAGCAAACGCCCTTGTCTGGTTTTACAACAACACCAGCTTCGAAGCTCTGGAAAGCCTTGTCGCCAGCTAAGTTCTCTTTGTAGTCGCCGAATGCGAATGCCATACCAGCGTTAACTCCTAACCAGTCAAGGAAGAAGTACTCTGCGTCAACACCCAGAACGGAGAATGGTGAGTAGTTACCATCTCCCCAGTAGTCTTCGCCGAACTGACCTGCGCCAGATACGTTGATTGCAGCACCGAATGCCTCAAATCCAACACCGAAGCCCCAGTATGAGCATCTGTCATCTGTATCGCCAGTACCAAAGCCCATTGCGCAAGTTGCGTTCTCATAGAATCCACCAATCTTGAAGTTCATGTCGCTGATAGCAAGGTCATACATAGCCTCAACACCGAACTGGTTTGCATCTTCTGCTGGTCCCTTCATGAAATATGCTTCGAACCACAGTGGAAGACCCATTGCGTTAAAGTCGAAACCGGAACCTACCAGGAATGTAGCCTCTCCGTCAGGAGATGCAGCACCGCGGTTATTCTCCTCAGCTACTGTGTCGAAGTTCATAGCGAAGTATGGCTGTACCAGACCATCTACGAAGCTG
>CADAEX010000098.1 GCA_902787125.1 uncultured Spirochaetaceae bacterium | reverse complement strand
CTGTTTCTTAAGCTTTGCCAGCTCTTCGTTCATTACCTTCTTAATACCGCGGACAACCTGTCTGTCCACATTGGTATCAAGGTCAAAGTCCAGTTTATCCTGCTTGGAATAGGCAAAGCCGATGTCAAAATCAACCTCGTTTATAGTTGCAAGCACACGGGAATACAGGTCGTAGATGAAATCTGGCTTGAAGGAGGTTGCGGTGATGCTCGCCGGATCCAGGATAAGGGCTGCGGAGGTGCCTAACTTCTCGTTCTTGTCATAGTAGATATTTGCTGGTGCGGAAGTCACCCAGGAAGTCCAGCTTCTCGGTATAGCCGCCCCGGAGCAGGTCGATGCCGCCGGTTATAGGCTTGTCCAGCAGGTCTGCATCATTGCAGATATTGAATACTGCTCCTTCAATGGAGAACTTCTTGTCAGGAGAGTTGCCTCCCAGCCGTATCTCCCTCATCAGGAAGGACGGCAGATCCTTGCGGTAGGTCACGTCCCGGCCTTTAAGCCGTACCACCAGCTTTTTCTGCTTCTTCTGCTTCTCAGGCAGCTTTGGCAGAGTCTTGCCTGACTGCTGGAAATCCTTGGCCATATCTATGCCGTCTTTAACATACGGATACCACTTGCCTAAAAGTGTTGCGAAGAAGGTGTCGAAGCAGCTTGAGATAATCCGCTTGCCGTCATCAATGTCAGGCACCTTTATTGATTTTATGCGGGTCTGGATAAAGTCGGAATCGTGCTTCACAGAGCTCTGGAACTTGTCTGCAAGCCCCTGCACTGTCTTTGTATCCCGGACAAAGTGGTCTGATATATCTTCGGCCCTCTTCTCAAAGGCCTCGGCCTTCTTCTTTGTCTCGTTGATCTGCATCAGAAGGTCATTCAGTTCCTGGGGAGTATCAATCTTGCTGATATCCATCTTGGTATACTTCTTGACCTCTTTTCCGAACTCCTTCACCTGATCCTTGGTGGACTCTATCTCGTTCTGCCAGTCCTTATAGATAGTGGTCATATCGTCCACAATCTCATCCTTCATGGCAGGAGTCTGGAGAGAATTGAGTGAATCCTTAAGGAATGTCTCGGGGTCGTAGAAGCCCAGGATATCGGTGATCTCATCCTGTGCCTGTGCTGCAAGGGCAGCCAGAAGCTCCTCCTTCTTTTTCTCGAATGCCTCGTCCCGCTTCCGCTGTTTCTCTTTTTTAGCCTTCAGCACATATTCAGGCAGAGCGCCCGATGTCTTTCGCGGAGTGCCGTAGGTTATGCCGGTGCACTGGGCCAAGTCCATGACAAATTTCTTTTTAAGGAGCTCAACCAGATTGAAGTCCACCGAGATATTGCCTATCTCGAACAGGTTCTCCATAGGCTTGTCCTTGTTTGCCACAGCCACGCCCTTTATAACCAGGCTGGAATCAAATATCTTAAGATTGACATAATCGATGTCGGCTTTGGCCCAGAAGATGTTCTCCAGGGCATATTGGAGTCCTCTCTTGACCAGCGGGTTCTTGTAGATGTTCACCAATGTCACCATGGCGGCAATAAGGATAACAAGGGCAGTTATCCAGATTATGTGGACTCTTCCCTTCTGGCTCTTGATCTGGGAGGCCATATTCTTGAGCCGCTTGATCTCATCTTTCTCAAAGGTGCGGCTGTCAGGAATCTGAAGTGTTTTTTCATTCTGCTCGAAAAGCCCTTTCACATATTCCCTGTCATCATCGATGTAGATGCGGGAAAGAAGCTTGCGCTTAAGGCTCTTGGGGTTATATTTTTTTCTGAAGATCTTAGGAAGCTTGTCCCGGTTGTAATCAGCCACGGTTCACCTCCGAAATCTTGAGAATAAGCTTTATGAAAGGCACCTTCATAAGGAACTGATATGCCTTGCTCCTCATGAAATATGCACAAAGGGTGTTACGCCATAACCTGACAAAGATGCGGGCCAGGATATAGAATGGAATATAGAGGATTATTCCCCAGGCAAGACCCCCCATGACAATGGTGTTGTTGAATCTTGTGAATGCCACAAACGGGGTGTCCAGCCATTTGGCAAAGGTGGGTGTAAGGGCCGGATGAGTCAGGATAGCATAGCCTGTGGTGTCAAAGAGTGGATCCACCAGCGGGATGAATATAGAGCCCAGGATGATGCTGAGGAACAGAGTGCCTCTGTTGATACGCAGGAAAAATGTGAATATGAAAAGGAATATCCAGAGAAGGTTTCCTTTGGGAACGAATGCCAGAAGCATACCAAGGGCAAAGGCGTGCGCCAGCTCCCCAGGCGCCCGGTTTGCATTCAGAGATTTGAACATCTGCTGAAAATAGTTTACCACCTGTGCGGCCTCCTATAATTATATAATATAACAGGATTAATTATAGCGCAAGGCACAATATCAGCACGGATACACAGGCGGAGCCGGGAACAGGGCGGGCTTCATCACTGTGTCGATGGTGGCAGGATACAGTTCTTCCTCCATCCGGTGGAAGATGGCGGCACAGGCCTTTGCATCCTCCAGGGCATTATGATGCTTGAAAGGAAAATGGATCCGTTCTGCCAGTGCATCCAGCGAGCGGTGGGGCAGCTCGGGATAAAGCCGCTTGGAAAGCTTCCATGTGCAGTAGTACCGCAGCTTGGGCAGCTCTATGCCATACTTGAAAAGAGTGCCCCGCAGAACACCCAGGTCAAAGCCTGCGTTGTGAGCCATAATTGTGTCACCCCCTATAAAGGCAAGGACATCAGGCCAGATATCAGCAAAGGTGGGAGAGTCTGCCACATCCTCGGGGTGAATTCCGTGAATAGCGATATTGAAAGGATCAAAGCGCATCTCCGGCGGAGCTATCAGGGTGTAGAATTCAGAAAGAATCTCGTTCCCGTCGAAGCGCACCATCCCCAGGGCACAGGGACTGGCTTTGGAGCAATTGGCTGTCTCAAAATCAAGTGCAACATAGGACATGGTTCTATCATAGACTTATTTTTATATTTTGACTATATTGAAACCATGCTAAGGATGTGCCGGATTTCCGTACTTCTGATAATCGTCTCCCTGCTCTTTTCCTGCGTAGCCCTGTCCAAGGTGGAAAACTACGAGGAGCATGCACTGGCAATGGCTGGTGCCGAAGAGATCCATATGGCTGCGACAGAGAGCATTGACGGTGTAAACGGACTGTTCCCGGATAAAGTTTACATAAAGACTGCAACCCAGACCTTCAACAAGGACTATCAGTTCTGCCTGTCAGATGGGAAAATCTTCTACAAGGGGCGCAATCCCGGCAAAGGACCCGAGGATTGGGAACTTCTGGAGACAGGACTCCCTTACAGCAAGATAGCAAGATTCAAGACTCCGAAGCGTATCATAGCTCTGGCAGGCGATGTGGACAGCATACTGGCCATGGACGAGGATGGCAAAGTCTACGAATACTACTTTGAGCGCACCACAATACGGCGTCACATAACATGGTACCATGTGATGGGCTTCCCGACAAAGGGACAGCTGGCCTTGAACCGCACCACAGGGAAAACACGGGCATGGACTGTGGGAACACGCCGGTCCGAGGTGCTGTGGTACGAGGATATTTTCGGAAACCAGCATCATTACGGCTCCATGGGAATTGAAACCTACTACATATTGAATGATGCAGGTGACACCATCAGGTTCACCGACTCAGGGCTTCCTGCAGACCTAAGCCGCAGCATGCCTCTTCCGGAGCGGGGATCTTTCATAGCAAGGAACATAAGTGCCAGCGGCTCCACCCTCTTTGTCATAAATGATGCAGGCGAGATGTATACCAGACTCATCGACTTTGACACCATGGGGGGCGACCCTATGTTCTTCCTCTATACTTATAAGAATGAGAAGCAGCCCTACGACGGCACCCAATATATAACAAACTTCACTGAATGGGGTCTGCCCAACGAGGAGTGGGCAAAACAGCCCGAGATACCGCTTTCAGGACAGGCAAGGATAACACGGCATATCACCATATTCCAGACAGGCCGGGGAAACGATGCCCGGGAGCTGCGGGTAGGAGGACTTTCTCCCGATGGCAGAACTGGTTTCTACTTTAAGAACCTGAAAGATGCTGAATGGCAGTTCAAGGAAATGCCTATGCAGTTTGCAGAGGAAAGCTTTCTGGACACCACACTGGACAGGACAACTCTCCGGAGACCGAAGCAGGAGATTGCCTACAGAGGCAGCACCACCCTTCAGGACGGTACAGAGCTGACCCTCTCCATTCCGGACTTCATGATGAGCGACGGTGACTGCACCCTGCGCATCACATCTGGAGGGGAGACTGCAGATATAAAGATGTATCCTGTTGAGATCTGGTCATACATGTACCGGCTTGACCCGGGAATGGACGGGACTCCCAAGCTGTTCTTCGTCACCTTCTCCCTCGAGAACTTGGACAAACAGAACCTGTCGCCGGAATTCAGGTCTGTGCTGGAGAATCTGTTCAAGGACAAGAACCTGGAGCTTTTCTCAAGCCGTGCCGAAGCCACAAAAGAGCTTATCTGCATCACACTCCCCGGCACTCCATCCGGTGATGTCAGGCTGCTTCTTTCCAGCACAGGGAAACCTGTCAATCCCGACACCTTCAAGTTCACATATCTCTATGACAATGGGATACTGGACTACTACATGGATGATGAGCTCAAGAATGATATCGGATGGAACAGAGATTACCTTTCTCTGGTGAAAAAGGGAAGACGGCTCAGCACATCTTTCCACCGCTCTGCAATAAATGCAAGCTTAAGCTATCAGGCCTTCGACCTTTTCTCGGCAGTGACCCAGCTGAGGAGGATCAATTATCCTAAGATCAGGACAGTAACCTCCTTCGGTGACCAGATTGTGAAGGAGAACAAGATACTCTACACACAGCTGGAGAAGAACCACAAGATTATCTACACCCATCTGATTGAGCTTCTTGAGGAACGGGTCAAAGCTCTTGAGTCAGGCCAGACCTGCCCATGTGACACTCTCCAGGATTATTTGGACCAGGCCGGAATCCCGCTCCAGACCTGCAAGGATATCCCCTGGAATCAAGGCCTACAATGCAGGAGATAAGAAAAAATTCAAATGTGACGTGGTCTACCACTCCCCTGGCTGGGAAGAGATAGATGGCAGATCAGGGCTGCTCACCATCAGAGAGGGCAAGCTCACCCTTACTGCAGCAGAACTCAGACACCCAGTATTCTCTCAAGATCTTCCTTGATAGCCTGGCACTTGGCAGCCACTGTTTTCTTAGCCTTGTCCAATGGCACACCTGCTTTCTCGCAGCATGATATATAGAACTTGATCTTAGGCTCGGTGCCTGATGGCCGGGCTGTGACATAGCTGCCGTCGGCAAGGACAAACTGAAGCACATTGGAAGGATCCAGTTTTATTCCATGCTTGACAACTCCATCCTTGAAATCGGTGGATGATGAGACAGCAATGCCGCCTATGCTCTTAGGCTGGTCTGCCCGCAGGTCCTCCATGATCTTCCTTATCTTCTCGCCGCCGCTGGAGCCCTTGAAGGTGAAGGAGAACGGAGACTCCTGGAAATAGCCGTACTTTTCATAAATCTCGTTCATGTAATCCAGCAGGCTCATGCCCCGCTCTGCGTTGTACAGTGCCATCTCGCAGGCCATTACTGCGGCTGCCACTCCGTCCTTGTCCCGGACATCGGTGCTGAAGAGATAACCGTAGCTCTCCTCTCCGCCGTATACAAATTTCTCCCCTGTGGTCTCAAAAATTTTCATAAGGGAAGCTATATTCTTGAAACCGGTGAGTACATCATAAACACGGACTCCGAAACTTTCGCCGATAAGACGCTGGAGCTCGGTGGTTACAACTGTCTTGATGATGGCTGTGTCGGGGGTCAGCCTGCCCTGCTCTTTAAGGGTGGAGAGGACATAGTAGATGAACATGCAGCCCAGCTGGTTTCCGGTTATAAGACGGAAGCTGTCACCTTCAGGAACTGCTGTGCCAAGGCGGTCGGAATCGGGATCGGTGCCAACAACCAGGCTGGCTCCGACTTTCTTTCCCAGCTCCAGGGCCATAGCCAGGGCAGAGCCCTCCTCAGGGTTAGGAAACTTGACTGTGGGGAACTCGCCGTCAGGCTCTGCCTGCTCCGGCACAGTGATTACCTCAATGCCAAGGCTGGAAAGAGCCTTTTCCACCCACACCCGGCCGGCGCCATGAAGCGGTGTGTAGACAACCTTAAGATTTTTGCCCGCCTTTCTGATCAGTTCCGGCCGAAGTGAACAGCCCTTCACCATATCAAGGAATGCATCGTCCACTTCCTTGTCTATAAGCTGGAACAGCCCTTTCTTTGCAGCCTCTTCCAGGCTGATGGATCTGATGTCAGTGACGCTGTTCACTTCGGTGATAATGCCATGGTCCTGGGGCGGCACAACCTGACCGCCGTCGTCCCAGTACACCTTGTAACCGTTGTATTCGGCCGGGTTGTGGCTGGCTGTTACCACTACGCCGGAGATGCAGCCCAGATGCCGGACAGCGAAGGAAAGCTCCGGCGTAGGCCGCAGCGATGTGAAGAGGTATGTCTTTATGCCGTTTCCGCAGAACACCGCTGCGGCAGTCTCTGCGAAGAGACGGGAACAGCGCCGGGAGTCGTGGGCCAGCACCACAGAGACGCACTTCCCTGCGGCTGCCTTGTTGATATAAGTCGCAAGGCCCTGGGTCACCTTCCGGATGATGTAGGGGTTCATCCGGTTGTAGCCGCCCCCTATCACTCCCCGGATTCCTCCGGTGCCGAAGTCCAGGTTCTTGTAGAAGCAGTCCTCCAGCTCGGTGAAGTTCTCATCGGCCAGGAGCTTCTTCACCTGATTTCTGAAGCCTTCATCCAGCTCCTTTTCCATATATTCATTTGCCAGTTTGATAATTTCAGCTTTTTCCATATTTACTCCTTAAAAGTACTTCAGAATTTCATCTACAGATTCAACAAAACGGGTGATCCCCTGCTCCTCCAGCTGCTTCCGGGTCCTGAATCCCCAGGTCACAGTTATATCATCAAGACCTGCATTCTGCGCAGTCTCGTGGTCCATTATAGTGTCACCAATATACAATATTTCAGATTTAGGCAGCCCCATCCTGCGGATAACCTCGTCGGCTCCTTCAGGCTCAGGCTTCCGGGGAAACCCTGCATCAGAGCCCAGCACTGCGGCAAACCTGGAAAGACCCATAGTCTTATCCACCACCTGCAGTGTCACAGGATGGGACTTGTTTGAGAAAATCCCCAGCACCACCTTGCGGCGGGCCAGTTCATCTAAAAGATCAATAATCCCAGGGTATGGGACAGTCTTGATCACAGGGTTGGAATTGTAGTCGGCAATCAGCTCTCTTGTCATCTTGGAAAGATAGGCATCATCCTCCCTCACATCTTCGGGAAGGATCTTGTACAGAGCCATCTTAAGCCCCCACCCCACAACAGTATTCACCTTGTCCATAGGGAAAGGGGGGTACCCATAGCGGGAGAGGGTGCGGTTTATGTAGAATCCGATATCGGCCAGGGTGTTCAGCAGAGTGCCGTCAAGGTCAAAAAGAATTCCCCTGTATCCCATAGTTAATTAAAAATTAATAAACATGAGAAGATTTCTTATCCTGGCAAGCAGGCTTCAGGCTCCATCCCCCGGCAACTTTATCAAGAGTTTTCGGGTCAAGTTCTATATCCTGAAGCTCTGCAAGATAGGCTTCTGCCTGCTCTTTTACAAGCTCAATACCTGCTTTCTTAGCCAGTTCAATGAGCTCCTCCGGAGTCTTGCACTGCTTTGCCATTGCTATCTGCTCTTTTGTAAAAGAGTTTAAATCAAGTTTTTCCATAATTACCTCTTATCTTTAATTTAATATATAGATATTTCGATGTCAATTGTGGTATAATCAGAGTATGGAAGAAAAGACCGTCTATATCTGTGACAACTGTGGACACAAAGAGCCCAAGTGGACAGGGCGCTGCCCTGAATGCGGCACCTGGAACAGCTTCTC
>CADAEX010000097.1 GCA_902787125.1 uncultured Spirochaetaceae bacterium | reverse complement strand
ATCAGCCTGCCACGGAAGACTGTGGACTGGATTATTCCTCTGCTGGAGATCATGGGAATCCAGGACCTTTCCCTTAAGCGGAACATGATCACTATTCTTGTGAACAAGAGCGGACGGGGCTGGGAAGTACGCATGGAGTCCGAGAAACTATACTACTTCACCATCAATATCTTGGGCGGTCAGAAGAAGCGGCTTCCTATTCCTTCAGGAAAGTGCTCCATCCTCATCGACAAGATTTAAAATGGCGTATCTACCTTAAATTCTATTTTCTCTTTCGACCACGGATGGGTAAAGCTTATGTATCCGGCATGGAGCATGAGGCGCTGTCCCTCTTCTCTTGTGCCATACAGTCTGTCGCCTACTATAGGTATACCAAGCCCTTTGGGGCTGGCAGAGGAGATTCGGAGCTGGTGGGTGCGGCCGGTTAGAGGTGTGAATTCCACCAAAGTCTTGCCATTGTAGACAGAAAGTCTCTTCCACAGCGTAATGCACATCCTCCCCTGCATCGGATCGTAGACCTGATACGGCCTGTTCTCCGGATCCAGCCTGAAGGGGAGAGCCAGGGCGCCCCCGGAGCTTCGGAGTATGCCGTCCAGAAGGGCTGTGTACTTTTTGTGGACATGACGACCTTCAAACTCCATGGAGAGAAAACGCTGGCTCTCCTTGGTAAGGGCCAGCACCAGGATGCCGGATGTATCCATATCCAGCCGGTGCACGGCAGGGTTTTCTATGCAATCCGGGTATAGACGTTTGACACGATTCACCACACAGTCCTGCTTGTCTTCTCCCCTGCCGGGCACCGACAGCAGCCCTGCCGGTTTGTTCACCACCACTATTTCCTGATCCAGATAGAGGATATCCAGTCCCAGCATCTCCTTGAGGAGGGGCCTGCATTTTTCTTCGCAGGGAGGATAGAACCGGCAGGGCTGCTTTGTACCGGACGGGGTTTGACCGCCGTAGTAGAACTCGGCCATGCTTATAGGCTTCAGGTGATTCTTGAAAGCACAGTTCAAGAGCTTTATAGCGGCACAGTCACCTGTACCGGAGGGAGGCAATGTGTCGCCGAAAATCTCATGATAAGTTTTAACAGAGCCATCTATGCAGTGGATCCGGTAAAGGCCAAAGAGGCGCCGCATGGCCTCGGCCGAAACGCCCCGGCTTTCCTCGCCTGCAATGGCCAGGGCCTTAACCTGCTGATCAGTCTCTTCCAAGATTGCATTATATTCAGAAATAGAAAAGGCAGGCTCGCACCAGCCGGGAATAACCCACTGGCCGCCAACCTGCCCTGAAAAAGCTTTGAGTACTACCCTGTTGCCATCTGCATCATCACAGGCCAAGATGCCAAGCATCTTTCCTTCTCCCTCCAGAGGGAGCTTCTCCTCCCCGCTGTCAAGGGCGGCCATAAGGCGGACGCAGAGGCGCTGGGCCTTTTTACTCGGTAGTATAGTTGTCAAAATAACCCTGGATGTAAACTATAGGAGTTCCCTTGTCACCTGAACCTGAGGTAAGGTCGCAGAGGGACCCCAGAAGGTCTGTAAGCTGCCGTGGTGTGGTTCCCTCGGAAACCATCTTGCCCACCAGGTTGCCGTCCTTCTTGCGGATCTCTTCCTTGATAGCCTCTTTAAGAGCATCTCCATCAAGGGCTGCAAAGTCGTTGTCTGCCAGGTATTTGAGCTTAAGCTCGTTAGGTGTACCGGCAAGGCCTGCTGTGTGGGCCGGAGATACCACAGGGTCTGCCAGCTCCCAGATCTTTCCTACAGGATCCTTGAATGCGCCGTCACCATAGACCATGACCTCAACTTTCTTTCCGGTTGCCTTGAGCAGAGCTTTCTGGATATCCTCAACCAGGTTCTGGCATGCTCTCGGGAACAGCTTCACTTTGTCCTCTGTAGCCTTGTTGGAGCCCAGAAGTCCGTATTTCTCATTACATCCGCTGCCATTTACAGGAGCGTTCATAATCTCGTCAAGTCCGAACACACGCTCGCCACCTGCTGCCTTTACAAGGCGCTTTGTCCGTGCTCTTGTGTGGATATCGGCACAGATTACATTCTTTGTATAAGAAAGAATTGCCTTCGGATTATTGGCAAAGATAACCTCTGCCTCGGCTCCGCTTTCTGTGATCAGCTGCTTATAATAATCGATGTAGTCAACACCGGTGAACTGATGCTTTGTGTATCCGAAAAGCTGGCGGTACTTTTTCTCATCAAGCACGTCGGTATATGGATCAACACCCTTTGCCTCAACCAGATCGTCATCAATAAGATGGTTTCCCACCTCATCAGAAGGATAGGATAGCTGAACAATAACTTTCTTGGCACCGGAAGCAATACCCCGGAGACAGATTGCAAAACGGTTGCGGCTCATAATCGGGAATACAACTCCAATTGTACCACCACCCAACTTAGCCTTCACATCGGCCGCAATATCGGCAACAGTGGCATAGTTACCCTGTGCCCGGGCCACAATAGCCTCGGTCATAGCCACAACATCACGGTCTCTGACCGCAAATCCATCCTGTTTAGAAGCCTCAAGAACAGTCTCTGTGACAATCTTCACCAGATCATCACCTTCGCGGATAATAGGGGCACGAAGACCTCTAGAAACAGTTCCAACCATTCTACTCATAAGAACACCCCTTATGCAAAAACATTCAAAACGCTGCACTCAGTGCAACGGGGAAAGTATATAACAACAGCCCCACTTTTACAACAGAAAAGTTTGGGGCTGCTCCAATCAGTCCAAAGCCTCTTTCTTGGCAACAGTAACCTTCTCCTCTTCTCCTCGTAGCAGGAGAAAAGCTTATCCAGCTGTGCAGAATCCTGCTTCTTTGTGAACATGCTGACCACGGGGACAATCACAAGACCTCCCACCATAGCGATCACACCGGAGCGGACAGAGGATGCGAAGAGGTAGCGGCAGACCGGAGCCCAGCCTGAGATATCTACGCCGCCCAGGGAAACCCACATCTGGATTATCATAAGACCGCAGCCGAAAGCGAATGAGACATAGCAGGCTGCCCGGGAAGTTCCCTTCCAGTACAGACCATAGAGGAACGGTGCCAGGAAGGATCCTGCCAGAGCACCCCAGGAAACACCCATCATCTGGGCTATGAATGTGATTTCAGGATGAGCATCCTTTATGATTGCAATGTATGCTGAGATCACGATGAAGAACACGATGAACACCCGCATGATGGAGACTTTCTTCTTCTCCCCCATCTTGTTTTTGGAGAGAGGCTCAATCACATCCAGTGTGAATGTGGAGCTGGATGTGAGCACCAGAGAAGAGAGTGTGGACATGGAGGCAGAGAGCACCAGTACAATGACTACTGCGATGACCAGTGCCGGCAGGGTTGCAAGCATTGCCGGAACAATTGTATCGAACAGAGGTGTGACTCCGTTCTTCTGGTACATGATCTTATCAGCGTAGAGCCGTCCGAAGCCGCCAAGGAAGTAACATCCGCCTGCAACAACAATAGCGAACAGAGTTGAGATTATAGTTCCTTTCTGGATATCATCCTCGCTCTTGATGGCGTAGAATTTGTTGACCATCTGAGGTAATCCCCAGGTACCCAGAGATGTAAGGAGCACTACAAAGAGGAGAGCCAGAGGATCTGGTCCCAGGAATGATGTGAAGGCACCACCGGCCCAGCCCTTAGCCTCTACTGCAGAAAGAGCCTGGGTAGCAGCCAGCAGGCCGCCGTTGGCACTGAGTACAGAGCCGATTACAGCGCAGATACCGAAGAGCATGATTATTCCCTGGATAAAGTCGTTGATAGCTGTAGCCATGTAACCGCCGAAGATGACGTAGATACCGGTGAGGGCCGCCATCATCACAATCACTACCCAGTACGGCATATGGAACACCAGACCGAAGAGGCTGGAGAGACCATTGTACAGAGATGATGTGTAAGGAATAAGGAAGATGAAGACAATGACAGATGCCACCACCTTCATAGGGACAGAGTCAAACCGCTTGCCGAAAAAGTCCGGCATGGTCTTGGCATCGATGTGCTGGGTCATGATACGGGTGCGCCGTCCCAGTATGTTCCATGCCAGAAGAGAGCCGATAAAAGCGTTTCCAAGACCGGCCCAGGTGCTGGAGAGACCGAAGTTCCATCCGAACTGTCCTGCATATCCTACAAAGATAACTGCCGAGAAATAAGAGGTACCAAAGGCAAATGCCGTAATCCACGGGCCGGCTGTGCGCCCTCCCAGAACAAATCCATCCACAGAAGCTGCTCTTTTTCTGGTGATGAAACCTACGGCGATCATCACAGCAAAGAAGACCAGCAGCATAATGACGCTTGCAACTTTTGCATTCATACATTTCCTCCTTCATACAAAGTCTGCATTTCGGAGGGCGTCAGCGTCAGGGCAAAAAAAAACGCCCCCCGATCAAGAGGGCGGATAATTCCGCGGTACCACCTCTATTCATCACCACCTCGCAGTGGCAATCTCTTCAGGTACGTCACACAACGTGTGGTTATACCCTTGCGCTGTAACGGGCACACCCGTCGTAACCTACTCCCTATGGGGTTTCGATACGAGGCTCCGGGATGTATTCACCTCCAGTAACTGTGCGCCTCTCACCAACCGGCAACTCTCTTTTCAGTATCCTTGGAGGCTACTTGTTCCCTTCGTAGCCTTTAATAGGTTTTGTTACTTTTTTCTACACCCAAACAGAATCTGTTGTCAATATAAACTAACATAAAAAAATTGTTATTTTTTGTTTTTTTCTTGACAATCCTATAGAAAATGACACAGAATTTATCCAGCAAATATGGAAAAAAATGGTGTCTTAGAGACCGTTTTACATTCGTTCGAACGTTATTACAATGTAAAGGCAGGAGAACCAGGAACTGATGCTTCCGGACCCTTTGCGGCAGAGGCAGAGTTCCATTCCCATTCAGAGCAGTATTTCCTTACCCGCGCTGCCCATATTGCAGATATCGATTCCCATGAATATGTCTTTTTTGCAGAGGAGGATAATCTTACATCTGACCGTCTTGCAGAACTGGAGAGTGAAGCATGGAAGGAAGGGCTTGCCCGGGTTCATCCTGGACCTGGCCACAGGAATTCCGATGTAGCCCTCATCATCATTGCAGATAATATAGAAGAGACAGCTTTCAGACAGGTCAGCAAGATTAAACGTTCCAAATCCTACAGGTTCAGCCTGCATGGCTGGAGCAATTTCAGGTTATTGACTTATGAGGTTTCCTCAGGCCGTGTTGCCTGCAACAGAGCGGGCAAAAGCCTTAAGAAAGTCATAAGCACTTTATAAAGAATTCCTAAAAGGAGGGAATATGACAGCATTACTTATAATTATTGCTGCAATTGTACTGCTTTTAATAGGTTATGTGTTCTATGGCTCATGGCTTGCAAAGCAGTGGGGAATTGACCCAAAAAGACAGACACCTGCCCAGGTCAAGGCAGATGGAATGGATTATGTTGCCGCAAAACCGGTTGTACTGATGGGACACCACTTCTCATCAATAGCAGGCGCAGGTCCTATCAACGGTCCTATCCTGGCTGCAGTATTCGGCTGGGTGCCAGTATTCCTGTGGTGCGTACTGGGCGGTATATTCTTCGGAGGACTTCAGGACTTCGGTTCTCTCTTTGCCTCTGCCCGTAACGATGGTAAATCTGTAGGAGAGATCATCAAAGCATCCATGGGCAAGACAAGCAAGAGACTGTTCATTATATTTGCCCTCCTGGTACTTATTCTGGTAATCGCTTCATTCGTAAACGTTGTTGCCAGCACATTCCTTTCCAATGACGGAAGATTCGGAGTTGTCTTCAATCCTACAGGACAGCAGTCCACCGCCATGATATCACTGCTGTTCATAGTACTGGCCATTGTATACGGATACCTTACCAACCGGCTCAACTGGGGAATACTCCCTGCGACAATCGTATGTCTTATCGGAATTGTATTAGCCGTCATCCTGGGCCTTAATATCGGATTCGCAATGAGCAGAACATCATGGATCATCTTCATCGGTGCATATATCACAATCGCATCTCTGGTTCCTGTATGGGTTCTTCTCCAGCCCCGTGACTACCTCTCCAGCTTCCTGCTGTACGGCATGATGGGTCTGGCTCTCATCGGTATCCTTATGACTGCATTCACAGGCAATGCAACCTTTGAGCTTCCTGCATTCACAGGCTGGAGCACAAAGATCGGACCTATGTTCCCTGCTCTGTTCATCACAGTAGCATGCGGTGCCTGCTCAGGCTTCCACTCCCTTATCGCAACAGGAACCACATCAAAGCAGCTGGACAGCGAGAAGAACGCCAAGGCTATCGGTTACGGCTCCATGCTTATCGAAAGCGCACTGGGAGTAATCTCCCTTATTGCTGTTGGTATGGTATCTGGAAAATTCATCGTGGATGGAGCTTTCAAGGGTGCACCTCCAGTAGCATTTGCTTCCGGTATCGCAAAGATGTTCGGCCTGGTCGATGATAAGAATGCAATCTACGCTCTGCTTACTTTGGCTGTATCTGTATTCGCACTCACATCCCTGGACACAGGAACCCGTCTCAGCCGGTTCATGTTCACAGAGCTCTTCCTCAAGGAAGGAGAGGAGACATACAAGGATGCAACAGGAATCCGCAAAGTGCTGGCATTCCCGCTGTTCGGAACACTGCTGATGGTTGCCATCGGCTGTATCCTGGGCGGCTTGAGCCTTTCCCAGATCTGGGGACTCTTCGGAGCAGCAAACCAGCTTCTGGCAGGTATCGCCCTTATGGCAGTTGCAGCATGGCTGGGCAACGCAGGAAAGAACAACAAGATGTTCTTCATCCCGACAATCTTCATGCTGGCCGCAACCCTGACACAGCTTATCCGCACTGTTATTGCAAAGATCAATATCTTCACAGGCGCAGCCAAGGCTGCAGGCCCGATGTGGGGACACTGGTTCCAGTTCTTCTTTGCGGCAGCTATGACTATCCTGGCTATTATTCTGGTTATTGAGGGAATCAAGACCTTCAAAAAACAGAAAAACGCTTAAGTAATATACTAGGCAAGAAATAAGCCACCCCTGCTCGGTAGGGTGCGCTCCCTTCGGGACGCAATACCGCCAGGGGTGGCTTTTTCTTTGCCTATTAATTCTGCAACCCCTTTCAGCCTTTCGAATTAAAAACGAGGGAAAGGATAAATTACTATGGTTTTATTTCTTCAAAACTATTCTTTTGCTTGGGAGGTGATATTGTTGCCATTTCAAATAAGTTATCAATATTTATGTCGGTAGCCCCAGCCTTAATTATTGTTAAATTATCCTTTGTATATGATATTTTACCATTTAAATCACTTGGTATAAAATCTTTTTCTTTATATCCAAAAATCTTGCTTGACCTCGAAAGAATAGTTTGGGTATCAGGATCTATAATAATTATTTTTTTCTTCTTTTTATTTTTATCCTTTCGGATAATATCATTAAAATGGTCATCAACAGGATTAAAAGAATAACCAACAATTATAAGGATTTCAGCATCTTCTATCATTTTTGAAGCGTTATGCCAAATGTCAATAAATTCCTTAGAT
>CADAEX010000096.1 GCA_902787125.1 uncultured Spirochaetaceae bacterium | reverse complement strand
CATTGTAGTGGAATCCTTCCACCGCCCATTCGACAGTTCCATGCTGCATAAGATGGGAATAGTCTGCGCCTCAGCTGGGGGAGCACATATCCTTAACATAATTCTTTCCAGGCTTATGATACATGATAAGGAACAGAACCGGAGGGTTGTATACCAGTTTGCAACTATTTTCAGCAACTGCGGTTTCATGGGTCTGCCTCTTCAGCATGCAATCCTGGGCAGCGACGGTGTTTTCTATGGAGCTGTATTCATTGCTGTGTTCAATGTGTTCACATGGACCTACGGTTTTATCCTTATGGGAAGCCATGGGCAAAAAGTTGAGACCAGAAAACTGCTGCTGAACCCGGGAATACTGGGAGTCGCCGTAGGTTTTATCATATTTGTAACATCGTTCCAGATTCCTTATGTCCTGCTGGTGCCTATAAAAAGCTTTGCCGCTCTTAATACACCGCTCCCTATGGTAGTTGTAGGCTATTATCTTTCCCAGATAACATCGCTCAAAGTTCTTAAAGATAAGAATCTGATCATTACACAGGCCGTGAAGCTTCTGGCATCACCGCTTCTGATTCTGCTTTTTGTTTACCTGGCGGGAGTCCGGGGTATGCTTTTGACATCTCTTGTCATCTCAGCTTCTGCTCCGTCGGCTGCCAACACAGTGATTTTCTCTGTTCTCTTCAACCGGGATGCCAAGCTGGCTGTTACACTGGTCTCCTTGTCAACTCTGCTGTCGCTTTTGACCATGCCGTTTGTGATTGCACTGGCTATGGCAGCTGTATAGAGGTCTTATGAATTTTATAACTGCTGCAACTGTACAGAAAGATGACGCTGGTAAGAGAGCTGATAAGATTTTCCGCATAGTGCTGGGGAAGATGCCCTTAAGCCGTATCTACAAGGAGATCAGAAGCGGTTTCCTGAGGATAAACGGAAAGAGGACAAAAGAAGATGCCAAGGTATCAGCCGGTGACACCGTGGATGTGGCCCAGATCCTTATGGAATTTGCAGATCATCAGGAGCATAAGAAACCGGTCCATTCCATAAACCGGGAAGCTTTCAAGAAGAGAGTTGTATTTGAGGATGACAGCATACTGGTGATCAACAAGAAAAAAGGAGAGCTGGTCCATTCCGACGGCTCTTCCAAGCATTTCACCCCGCTGGACCAGCTGGTGCGGGAATATCTGGCCGCAGAAACTCCAGGTTCTATCTCTTTTACCCCAGGACCACTCCACAGGCTGGACCGTAACACATCCGGCATCATTGCATTCGGAAAGAGCGCAGAAGGAGCCCGGGAGTTCTCGGCAGCATTGCAGAACAGGCAGACCCGCAAATGCTACATAGCACTGCTGGATGGTATTCTTAAAGAAACAGAACGCTGGGAAGAGTATCTGACCCGGGACGAGAAGACAAACACTTCCCATATTGCTCCGGCAGACAGCGGCAAGGGGGACATTGCAATAACTATAGCCACCCCCTTCCTGGTATCAGGGGGCAGGACTCTGGCACAGGTGGAGATAAAGACAGGGCGCACCCACCAGATCCGGTGTCAGGCAAGCTATCACCACCACCCTCTTACAGGTGATGCAAAATATCATGGGAGCCATAACGAAGCAGGTTACTATCTTCACTCGTCATGCATCATAGCAGAAGGCAGGGTCATAACCGGGACTCCCGGAGAAGAGTTCACCGCTGCCGTAGCTGTCCTTCTGAAATGCCCGGAAGAAAAAGTAAAAACGGCAGTCAGACAGATTATCTCTTCCTTTGCCAAAAAAAATAATATATAATTAGGACATGCAGATACCTTATTGCATCAAAAAACTGTTTGGAATCAAAGTCTACGCACTGGTAGGCCGCAGCGGCACAGGAAAGAGTTTCCGGGCCCGTCTTATTGCAGGCAAGCATGGCATAGACCTGATCATAGACGACGGTCTGCTTATCAAGGGAGACAACATAATTGCAGGCAAGTCGGCAAAGAGCGAGAAAGTGTATCTGACAGCCATAAAGACAGCATTGTTCGACACAGTGGAGCATCGTACCGAGGTCAGGAACAAGCTTAAGGAAGAAAAGTTCACCAAGATTCTTCTTATAGGTACTTCCGAGGCTATGGTGCAGAAAATTGCAAACCGGCTCCATCTGCCTAAGCCAAGCAAGGTTATCAAGATAGAGGACATAGCCCCGGAGGAAGATATCAACAAAGCACTGCAGGAACGGGCTACAGGCAAGCATGTCATCCCTATCCCCCAGGTTGAGGTGGAAAAAGATTATGGTGATATCATTTCCGGATACATCAACAAGACAATAAATATAGGAAAGGGACTTTTCAAAAGGAAAAAACGGATAGAGAACACAGTGGTTCATCCGACCTTTGCCCCTGGGGAGAATCCCGGCCATGTCACAATATCAAAGGCTGCCCTTATCCAGATGATAATGCACTGTGCCGATGAGTTCGACTCATCCATCAAGATAAAGAAGATCAAGCTGAGTCCTGATTCCTCAGGAGCATATAAAATAAAAATATTTATGAATGCATCATACAAGACACAGTTATCGGGGAACTTCCACAATTTCCAGAAGTATATATCTCAGAGTCTTACACGTTATACCGGAATCCAGATAAAAGAAATCAATCTTGAGATTGAGAATCTGCAGGAGTGACGGGCTGACCTGCATCTGCCTTCTTCTTAGGCCTGCGCTTCCGTTTCCGCTTAGGTTTTTCTGAACCTTCTCCAGCCTGAGCCGGTTTGTCAGGCTGCTGACGACGCCAGCGCAGCTTGAACCCGTTCTTGGACATAACATTTCTTATAGCTTCCACAAGAGCCACATTTGGAGGAACAATAGGCCTAAGGAAAGTCTTAAGGCTCTCCATAACTTCGCCTATGGTCTGATTTGCCACATCATCATAGAAGACCACAGCCTCAAGATAATCGGTTATAAGAGGTTCAAGAAGTGTGCTGGACTTGGAGAGATCAAGCTTCCCTTCCCTCTTGTCCTGATCGAATTTCTCCAGTGTCTCATAGAAAAGGCTCTTCTTCTGAATCTCATACACACCCGGCAGAATATACCGCAGTATGTTGAGTCTTGCCATCTTACGGAATACAACTGTGGTGTTGTCCATCTTCATTATCTTGAAGATCTCCTCAGTCAATCGGGAGCTGGAGACTGTCACAATACGGTAGGCGTTGAATATGATGAAAAGCTTCAGAAGCAGAGGAATATCTCCGTTTATCATGACCGAGAACTTGGCGGCCCGGATAAGGCGCACCGGATCCTCCTGGAAGATGATATTGAGCGGAATTATAGGCCGGACAATGCGGCGCTTAAGATCCTTGAATCCACCTACAAAATCAATGACCTGCTCAGTCTTGGGAGAATAGTAAAGTGCATTTATGGAGAAGTCCCGCCTCCATACATCCTCCTTCATGGTGCCGAAGCAGTTGTTGTCCCCGGTGACTGTGTTGGGAGCCCGGAATGTGGAGATCTCATAGATTGTACCGCCCATGAGGACATGGACTAAAAGGAACCGCTTGCCGATTATTCTGGCGTTTCGGAAAAGCTTTTTAATCTGGCGCGGGAATGCGTCTGTGACAATATCGAAATCCTTGGGCTTCCGTCCTGTTATAAGATCCCGCACAGCGCCGCCGACAATATATGCCTCGTAACCTGCATTCCTAAGTATGTCGCAGATATAGAGGGCGTTACGGTCAATATCCTCTTTGCGTATATGGTGTTCGTGCTTCTCGTAGAACTCAGCCAGTTTGACAGCTTTGCCTCTGGTGTTCTTATAATATCTGACTATCATCCGTGGATTATTATTCCACATAATAAATTTTTAGTAAATAAAATTATTCTCAATCTTCTTGTTTTAATCAGCCGTATGATATATCTTTTTTCAAGCGGGAAAAAAGAATGTCAGTTGAGAATATCAGAAACATTGCAATCATCGCCCATGTAGATCACGGCAAGACCACACTGGTTGATGCCATGTTCAGACAGAGCGGTACATTCAAGAATGCAGACAAGATGGGAGACCGGGTCATGGACTCCGGCGATATAGAACGGGAGCGGGGAATAACAATCTCTGCAAAGAACTGCGAGGTTCAGTGGGATGGAATCAAGATAAACATTCTGGACACCCCGGGACATGCCGATTTCGGAGGCGAGGTGGAGCGGGCTCTATCCATGGTGGACGGTGTCGTACTGCTGGTGGATGCAGCCGAAGGACCGCTGCCCCAGACCCGTTTTGTTCTCCAGAAGGCACTTGCATTGAACCTGGAGCTTATCATACTTATAAACAAGATAGACCGGGAGGATGCCCGTCCTGAGGAAGTATACAACGAAGTTCTGGAACTGCTCCTTGATCTTGGGGCTGACGACAGATATCTGGATGCACCGGTGCTCTGGTCCAACGGACGCAAGGGAATTGCAAAGTACAATCTGACAGACGAATCCACCAACATTGCTCCACTTATGGAGACAATAATAAAACACATCCCAGCACCTGAATGCGATATAGAAAAACCATTCCAGATGCTGGTGGCAGACCTGGACTATTCCGATTATCTCGGCCGTATGGCCATAGGCAAGATCAGGAGCGGCAAGGCCTCTATCAACGACCGGCTGGCAATCATAGGAAAGGATGGTGTTCCAAAACCTTTCAAGGTATCCCAGATACAGGTGTACAACGGCACAAGTCTCCAGACTGTGGAGTCGGTGCCGGCAGGAGATATCGCAATCCTTTCCGGCGTAAGCAACGTTTTCATAGGCGACACAATCTGCTCTGCCCT
>CADAEX010000095.1 GCA_902787125.1 uncultured Spirochaetaceae bacterium | reverse complement strand
AGGAAAGTGGTACAAGGCTGCCTTGATTCCAGGGCTGGATTTCGGATTCCTGGCCTACCTGGCGGTGATCATCGCAATTGCTGTCAGCTTCTACCTGAACCGGACACGGGCAGGCCTTAACATGAGGGCTGTGGGAGAGAACCCTGCCACTGCTGACGCTGCCGGAATCAATGTGACCAAATATCAGTATCTCTCCACCATAATCGGTGGAATCATCGCCGGCCTTGGCGGCCTCTACTGGGTTATGGACTACACCGGTGGCACCTGGACCAACAACGGTTTCGGCGACAGGGGATGGCTAGCTATCGCTATCGTAATATTCGCCCTGTGGAAGCCGGTGCTTGGCATCTTCTGTTCCTTCCTCTTCGGCGGTCTCTACATCTGCTGCATCCTTATACCAGGCCTGAGCTCTGCTGCAAAAGAGCTTATAACTATGGCGCCTTATGTGGTGACCATCCTGGTGCTCATCATCACCAGCATAAAGAATAAGCGGGAGAACCAGCCCCCTGCTCATCTGGGATTGAACTATTTCCGGGAAGACCGGTAAATATAACAGAAAATTACTTTGCCTTTCCTCAAGAACGATTGTATACTTTAACAAGGAGGAAAGGTATGGAAATGAGATTTTTCAAGTGTGAGGTGTGTGGCAACATCATTGCCATGGTGCACTCAAGCGGAGCTCCTGTCTCATGCTGCGGGAAACCTATGAAAGAGATTATCCCCGGCACCACCGATGCATCGGTGGAAAAGCATGTCCCAGTATACGAAGTCAAGGACAACAAGGTTGTCGTAACTGTGGGCTCAGCTATTCATCCTATGATCGAGGAACACTATATCCAGTGGATTTCCCTGCAGACCAAGAAAGGGAACCAGCGGAAAGAACTCAAGCCTGGCCAGGAACCGAAAGCCTGCTTTGCCTTGTGCGAAGGGGACGAGGTAGTTGCAGTATATGCATATTGCAACCTGCACAGCTTATGGAAATCGTGAAATAACAGGAGGAAATTATGGCAAACAAATACAAAGGAACACAGACAGAGAAGAACCTGCTTGAGGCATTTGCAGGAGAATCCCAGGCACGTAACAAGTACACCTACTTCGCATCACGGGCAAAAAGAAGGATGGCTTTGAGCAGATCTCTGCCCTCTTCTTGGAGACAGCAGACAACGAGAAAGAGCATGCAAAGATGTGGTTCAAGGAGCTGGAGGGCATCGGCGACACAGCTGCAAACCTGAAAGCTGCCGCTGACGGCGAGAACTACGAATGGACCGACATGTACGAAGGCTTTGCAAAGACAGCCGAGGCTGAGGGCTTTAAGGAGCTGGCCGCCAAGTTCCGGGCTGTGGCTGCTATCGAGAAGCACCACGAGGAGCGCTACCGCAAGCTGCTTGAGAATGTGGAGACTGCAAAGGTGTTCGAGAAGAGCGAGGTCAAGGTATGGAAGTGCCGGAACTGCGGCCACATCGTGGTTGGCACCAAGGCTCCGGAGATCTGCCCTGTATGTGCACACCCCCAGGCCTACTTCGAGGTCAACGCCGAGAATTACTGAGCAACTTGACTATGCATGCAAAGTGATGTAAAATGCATGCATAGGAGAAAAGTATGCCAGCATTACAGATAAGAAATCTGGACCAGGGAATTTACGATTCCATCGTGGTGTTAGCTAAAGAGGAGAACCGCAGCATCGCTCAGCAGACAACTGTTCTCCTCCGCAGCGCCCTTAAGATTGATGCAAAAGAATTACAGCTTAAAAATGCCCTCAAGACCATCAAAAGCATTCTGATAAAAGAGCCAAGTCACAATTTTCCCACCTCTGAGGAATTGATAAGGGAGGACCGGGACAGATGACAGCAGTATTAGATGCATCAGCAGCCATTGAGCTGATCAGGAAAGCGGATAAAGCTGATTTAATAGAAACATATCTGCTCCATTCAAATCTTATTGTTTCTTCAGAATTATATAAAGCAGAATGTGCAAATGCACTATGGAAGATGGCAAAGGCAGGCATGATAAAGCAAGATGAACTTAGCACCCTGCTGGAGCAGTGCTATAAACTTGTCTATTCTTTTGTAAACATCGGGGAGAACAGTACAGAATCGCTGTTTGAGGCAATCAAGCTTGGACATCCTGTTTATGATATGCTTTATTTCACTCTTGCCCGCAGATCCGGGGCAATTATGCTGACCATGGACCAGCGACTTACAAAGCTATGCAATGAAAACAGCATAGACTGCCCGTTGCTTAATACGATTTAATGCTGCAATAAAAAACCCAGCCAAAAGGCTGGGTTTTTTTTAACAGAACATTAACCAATCATGGATTAAGTCTGGTACTATCTACTAGTGATTAGCAACTCGATTAAGCCGCTGTCCCCTGACACCCTTAATATCAGATCCAAGATAAAGCGAAATTCCAATTGTCATAATTAAATCCCAGATCACCATTATTTGGATCTGAATTATTTGAAGGAGGAGTCCCTGAATATCCATTTGAACTAGGAATATTTCTATCTTTGATATAATTTTTGATATTACTACTAGAAATTCCACTCGGGTTATTTGAAGCCATATCATTGCTTACTATTCTATTTGCTCCTTCCGGAGTTCTCTCGCCACCACTTGCTGCATTACTTAAGAAGAGAGAGTTGATGTTGCTGTCGTCATCACCTCCATTAGGATCGATCTTGACTCTCCACTGGGCAATAATTGCCCTGAGTTTTGTCGGTGTCATATAGAAGTTATGGGCAAACATCCAGCCCATATGTGTAACGTGGCTCATATCTACTCCATCGTCGCTGAAATCTATTTCCTCAAGTCTTTCGCACCGGTCAAACATATTTGCCATGGTGGAGACACTATTAAAGCTCCAGCCGGAAAGATCAAGCTTTTTGACGTTATAGCAGAGGAAGAACATCTGATACATATTGGAAACATACTGGGTATTGAATCCTGTCATATCCATAATTTCATACTTATAACAACCCTCAAAGAGGTTATGGCAGTCACCATATAGATAAACAGGACCACCATAGTAGTAGTATACAGTGTTGTCATTTTCGTCATACCAGTAAGTGAAGCTTCCCAGGAAGGTTTCTCCTTTTATATTGGCGGGGTATTCGCCAGTTCCTGGATCCCGTTTCAGCGGGCCGTCTGCTTTTCTGAATGTAGCGGGTTTCCCGTCAATGCGCTCAGAGGCTAGTTTTGCATAGGTATCATGCAGATTCGTAATTATAGGCTTCATGTATGTAACAGGATCAGATATATGGACCGGGCCAGGTGCAGTTATACGCAATGTTGAGTTCTGCACTGATGTAATCTGATAGTTAGTGGCATAAAAACCAGCCTTAAGCGCAAGAGTTCCCTGCTTGATAGTATAGTTTCCTACAGCTTCGCCTTCCGGAGTTCCAGCCTTGTCTCGGGTAAGACTACCGGAAAAGACTGTTGTTTTCCAGTTGTCAATTTCCTTAAGTGATACCGGAGTCGGCTCATCATCATCATCCTTTACCTTGCTGGTGGGATATATTGTGATTACAACCGGACAAGGGGTAATTGCAAATGTCTTGGAGCCATCAAAGGCTATTTCATAATTTGTCGCATAATTTCCCTGCAGTTCAAGATTACCCTGAGTGATTGCATAGTCTCCTACCACATCACCGGCAGCTCTGCTCAACTTTGTGGCTCCGAAGGCCGCTGCCTGATCGACAATAGGGTCTGTGGCAAAGGTATATTTTGCCGGATCAGCTACTCCATAAATTCTGCCCTGATGTGTTGAAGGTATGACATTCAACGCTTTTTTATTTATTGTCAGAGTAGAGTTGACAAATGCAATGGTATAGTGCTCATGGTTTGTACCAGTAAGATCCAAAGTTCCCTGTTTTATAGCATACCCACCTGCTTTAACATTTTCTCCCGGCTCACGGGCAGGTGCACCGGTAAAGCTCAGTCCTGCAGGCAGTGCCTCAGTCGGAGTATATGAAAGCACTGGATCCGGATCACCATAGAACTTGGTCTGAGGATTTGCCGTTACATGAATAATGTTGTTATCTGTAATATTGAGAGTTCCATTCACAAAGGAGATGTCATAGTTATCAACATACCTTCCCCCTAAACCATCGGTCGCAGTGGTAAGAGCCAAGGTTCCCTGCTCGATGGCAAAGACACCTACATTTGCCATGGTGGCTGCCTCGCATTCCAAAGCGCCGGTAAAGGCTGAATCTGGCAAGTTCTGGTCGTTGGTGAAGGTGAAATCAGGGAATTCCGAATTGAATACCCTGGTGAATGAATTGGCTGTTACTGTAACTGTCTTCTTCGTAATAGTCAGTGTCGCAAGATTACCGGAGTCCGGGGTAAGCTCGTTAAATTTAAGGTGATACGGCTTGCCATCTGTAGCAGAACCGGCCAAAGCAAGGGTTCCAGGTTTGATGTAATAATCGCCGGCAACCTCGCCACCAACTCTGTTCAGAGCTCCTGTAAGGGAAAGTCCTGCAGGAAGAGCTGCCGGGCTTATAACAAAAGTGAATATAGGATCTTTCTCACCATAGTATTTCTCAAAGCTTATTGCCCTGACAAGAATCTCCCCCTCTGGTGCAATATGGAGTGCGGCCGGGGTAAAATCAATTCTCCAGTCTCCGGCATCAGTTCCTTCCAGATGCAGTGTACCCTGGGTGATTGCATAATCTCCAGGGGCTTCTCCTGGTGTCCGTTCAAGCGCACCGGCCACAATAATACCGGCAAGCCGTAAGGATTCCCGGCTTGGAGCGATGAAATAATCAAATTCCAGAGGATCAGGGTCAGTTGCAAATTTATCCTTGTTGTTGGCTATAACAGTTACAACACCTTTTTCATAGATGGTCAACTTTGCCCCGATATAAATCAAGGTATATTTAGCAGCATTTTCTCCGGTAAGAGCCAAAGAGCCCTGCTTGATGTCATAATCTCCGGCCTCTTCTCCGGCAACACGGATTAAGTTTCCTGTAATCTCAACACCCGGTGGAAGCTCTTTTGGAATATGGGTATAGGTAAACTCCGGATCAGGCTCTATCCTTCCCTGGGGATCATCGGGGTCATATATTTTTTCCTTGTAGTCTGCTGTGACAAATATAACAGTAGAATAGCCTTCCCCTTCTGTGTGCGATGAAGAGGCAACCGGTTTAACGTCATTGACAAATGCCATATTCCCATTATCGCAGGTTGTCAACACCAGAATTATAAATAATAAAACTGAAAAAATAATCAACTTTTTCATAAATTTTTCCTAAATATAATATATAAAATATAATATTCTTCAATCCATAGGTCAAGGAGTTTCAACCGTAGTCAACCTCTCCCTCCGGTGTTCCTGCCTTGCTCCGGACCAGTGCACCCACAATAGAGACTCCCGATGGCAATGGATCAGGCGAGAATGTATAGGTAAGAGCCGGATCGCTTTCGCCTACAAATTTCTCCTGTGGATCGGCAGCAACAACAATAGGAATTATTACAGTGCTGTCCCAGTTTGAGGAACCTTTGGGCAATTCCTTTATATCATTCACAAAAGCGATTCCGCCGTTATCACAGGCAATGAAGACAGCAAGGGCGAGGAATACCAGCAAAAAGAAAATTATTATTTTCTTCATTATGTTATTTTCCTGTTGCACTCCAGCTGTTGCTGAAACTCCAAAGAACCCCCAGGGTGAAGCGCGGGGTGAATCTATAGTCAGGCACCCAATCCAAGCTGATATCTCCGGTAACCTGCAGGTGCTTGTGCAATGTCACATCGAAGCCCACAGATGTCCGCCACAAGAGATAGGTTTTCATATCAATATCCCCGTCTATCTTGTAATAGAACCATGCAGGGCCAATCATTGTGCTTATATAAAAATCAGGCTGGCACTGGAGGCCGTTAATACGCCAGTTTAAACCAGTTCCTCCAAGAACCTCATAGAAAAAGGCATGGTCTGCATCGTAGCCGGGGAGCTCATCTCTGACAAAGTCATCAGGAACCTGAGACACACCGATGTCTGCCAGCAGGAACCAGTGGGGCATAAGTGCAAGTGTTCCCTCCAAGTCAATATCCCGGTCTCCGAATTTGATTCCGAGAATATTTCTTGCCTGTCCGGGGTTAAGAATACTGAATGCGCTGACCAGGTTTCCCTTTCTGGTGACATGGGTAGTACCTGTACGCTCGGCTTCGGTCAGAGCTTCATCCCGTTTGTCCAAGGATTCTCTGTACTCATAAGTGCGGGCCAGAGCTTTCTGATATGCAATTTCGCTGGCATTTCTCTCTTTCTCCAGCTGGTCAAGCTTCTCATTCAGCTCAGCTATCTCTTTATCCCTGGCAGCAATAGCACCTTGGAAGTGCTGTCCCTCGCCGCTCAATGCATTGTTTCTATTGCGGAGATAGCGGTTCTGCTCCTCAAGCTCTGCAATACGTCTCTGCAGGTTTTCCTGCTCCGCCTGAAGGGCAGTCCGGTCAAACTCGGCTTCTCCCTTCTCACGCTCCAGCTTTTCAATCTGGGAACGGAGCTCGTCCAGCTGATGCTGCATTGCCTCGTCTGCCAAGTCAGGAGTATTATCCTCCATTATGCGGACATTAGGCTGCGATGAGTCTGAGTTCGGATTTGAGTCTTTTTTATTTGCTATAAGAATACCAGCCGCCGCCAACAATGCAAGAACAATCGCAGCTGCTATTACTATCTTTTTCAAAACTCTTCCCAATAATAAAGATTAATAAATAGCATTAACTTTGATAGTTTATATCAAATACCAACGCAGGGCAAGGGGGGGGGGGAGCGAAAAAGTGCAAAAAAAAAAGGACTTCCGTTTTGGAAGTCCTTTCTATAAACGTTGGTGGCGTTCGGTTACGGGTTTACAACAATATATGTTGATGCAGATTTGCACATTGTATAATCTGCGCTGATTGCAACGCAGGTGATGTCATACAGTCCAGGCTGTGAAAGGTTCAGCTCGCATGTTGTCCCGGTCTCGCCTGTCTCTGTTCCATTGATATACCATGAGAGAATCGCACCTTCGGATGCCTTTGCTGTGAAGATTGCTGTCTCGTTAATCTCCACCATCTCAGGTCCGGTGATTGAAACTTTGACTGAAGGAAGCTTCAGGGTAACTGATACAGGCTGACCTTCTGCGTTGGAAGCAGACAGGGATGAAGCTCTGGAAGCAGCAGAGTCATAGCTGTCAGAACCGCCAGCCACATTGCAGGAACAGAAAAGAGCTCCGAACACCAGTGCCATAACCATCATCTTAACCATCAAACCAAAATTTCTCATAACCTCTCCTTTTTCAGTAACGTTTCACCAACGTTTCCGTTTACAATACCAACATTACTATACCGTTACTAAGTTGTCAATAGTAACGCAGAAGAAATTTTGCAAATTTATGAAACTTTTTTATAAATACTTGTATTATAAGTACTTAGTTTTTAAGAAATTTTATAGAAACTCTATAGAAATAGCAAAATATTACCAATCAGAACCAACGTTGGTGAAGAATTTCTATATATTTTCTAAAAAATTGAAGCAAAACGAAGGTTTTTGTTGTCTATATAGGTAAAAGCAGTACAGGAGGAGTATATGAATGACTTAATGAACATAGAAAGCAAGATACTGACAATCAGGGGCCAGCAGGTGATGCTGGACAGGGATTTGGCGGAGATTTATGGGGTTGAGACTAAAGTACTTAATCAGGCGGTAAAAAGGAATATAGAAAGGTTTCCAGAGCAGTTTATGTTTAACTTGACTAAAGAAGAACAAGATTCAGTTGAAATTTCTTCAAGGTCGCAATTTGCGACCTCAAAAAACTTGAAGTCACAAACTGTGACTTCAAGTTGGGGTGGTAGAAGAAAACTATCTTATGCCTTCACAGAACAAGGTGTTGCCATGCTTTCTGCTGTTTTACGAAGTCCTGCAGCAATTCAGATGAGTATTAAAATCATGGACGCATTTGTTGCTATGCGCAGGTTTCTGCTTAATAATGCACAAGTATTTCAACGTCTAGATAGAATCGAAGCAAAACAGATAGAAACAGACCATGATATTGAAACAATCTTTACTCTTATGGACAAATACAAGATAGAAGACAAGCAGGGCGTATTCGTACAAGGTCAGATTTTCGACGCATACACCAAATTCCAGGAGCTGATTAAGAGCGCAAAAAAAGAAATCATTCTGATTGATAATTACATTGACCTGACTGTCCTAGACCGGTTGACCGCAAAGAACGCAGGAGTTGACGTGATCATCTATACACAACCCAAAAACCCGATTAAAAAGCTTGATATAG
>CADAEX010000094.1 GCA_902787125.1 uncultured Spirochaetaceae bacterium | reverse complement strand
TGACTTCAGCTTTGACCGGTCCAGGGATTATGCAAAAGAGCCTCTCACCCGCAAGGAGATGCGTGCTATAGAGAAGGATTTTGCCTCCAGCGGAATTGATACTGTGGGTCTTGTCCACTATGCAAACCAGGAGATTCAGAATAATCCTAAGATAAAGAATGTGGTTATCGACCTTTCCTGCAACACAGGAGGTTCTGTGGATGCCGAGATTTTTGTAGCCAGCTGGCTTTTGGGACAGAGCTCCCTGGCTGTCCGGAGAAACATAACCGACTGTCAGTCTGCAACATCCTATACAGCAGATGTGAATTTTGATGGAAAATTCGGCGCACCGGATGATTATGTAGGCGACCGCCGCATCTTCTGCATTATCTCCGGTACCACTTTCTCCTGCGGCAACCTGCTGGCCTCCATGCTGGCAGAATCTGGGAAAGCTACTCTTATCGGTGCAAAGACCGGCGGCGGTGCATGTGCAGTCTACCTGACCTCTACTGCGGCAGGATCCCTGTTCCAGACCTCAAGCCCATGGCTTTTCAGCTCGGTGCGGAATGGCGCTTTCTTTGATATAGAAGGTGGAGTTGTCCCTGACTATAAGCTTACAGGCTATTCTTCGTTCTACGACAGGTCCGAGAAGAAAGGACTGACTGCTTTCATCAAGAAGCTGTACTGAATTACACCAGATTGATGAAGAATGTCAGGACCAGGCTGTTTATAAAGTCTGAGAACATTCCGCCCACAATAGGAACCAAAAGATAAGCTTTTACCGAAGGGAGATATTTGTCGGTGAGCACCTGCATATTTACCATGGCATTCGGTGTGGCGCCCATGCCGAAGCCGCAGGTTCCCGCCGTCAGTATAGCTGCGTCATAATTGCGTCCCATGGCATTGAATATGACGAAATAGGCAAACACAAACATCAGCAGGGCCTGCCCCATGAGCATGACAAGCAGAGGCAATGCCAGATCTGCCAGCTGCCACAGCTTGAGAGTCATCATGGCAATACCCAGGAACAGAGAGAGGCAGATGCCTCCAAGATCGGCGATCTCGCCCATATGGATGGAGAACTTGCCGGAGAACTCCCCCCAGTTGCGCATTATAGCCGCAACTATCATGGCTCCGATATAGACAGGGAATGTCATGCCGCTTTTTGAGAGCAGATAGGATATGATGGTCTATCATAAGCTGATAAGCGGCTGAGGCATACAGGCTGGGGTTCTTGCGGTGCTTTATCTCATCCTCCACCAGTATGGAGTCATCCTGAACAACTGCAGTCTTGAGCAGGTCCCGCTTTTTGATAAGATGTGCTCCTAAAGGGCCTCCCATAAGAGAGCCCATGATAAGACCGAAGGTGGCGGCAGCGGTGCACAGGGTGATGGCGCTGTCCAGTCCCAGGTCTTCCAGTACCGATCCGAAGGCCCCGGCAGTACCATGACCACCCACCATAGGGATAGATCCGGTGCAGAGTCCTATGAAAGGGCTTACTCCCATCATCTTTGCCAGGAACAGGGCCAGCAGGTTCTGCGACAGGATAAGGAAAAATATAAGCACCAGGAATATAACCAGTGCCATACCGCCGCTTTTAAGCACTTTGAAGTTGGCCTGAAAACCTACGGAAGTGAAGAAGAGAATCATGCAGACATCCCGCAGCGTCTCGTCAAACACAAATTCCGCTATGCCGGCAGAATAGAGGATGCAGGAGAGAATAGCAAACACCAGGCCGCCTGTCACAGGGCTGGGGATACAGAACCTCTCAAGGAAGGAGATTCTGCTGCGCATGAACATTCCCAGATAAAGCACCCCTACTGCCATAGCCATAGTAAGGAACATATTTATATGTATCTTGAATATTCCGGAAGGCTTTTCCTCTTCAAATACTTTTCCAAAGCTTACCTTCTGAAGGGCAGGGTTGTTCTCATTAAGTATCTTAATAAGGGTTTCTTCGGCTTCGGGCACCAGCTTGTCCGATGCTACAAGTACTGCAGTCACAGCTATTGCAGGGATATCTGTATTCTGACCGCGGTAGCTGCCGGCCGGGATAGTGCTTTTTGTATAGGCAGGGTTTGTCCCAATAATTCTGTCGCGTATTTCTTCGGACAACGGAATGAAGCGTATATCCATTTCATTGGAGATATTGGTTATAGCCAATACCGGGACACCGGCAGTCAGAAAGAAGGCGTCTATTTCTCCGGAAGCCAGTGCTGCAGCTGCATCGGCAAAGGAAAGAGGTGTTTCTATGATATCGGACAGACGGATATTGGCAGCATCCAGAATATCAATTGCATTCTTCCGTCCACCGGAATCCAGTTCCCCCAGAGAGATCCGCTTCCCCCTGAGGTCTTTGATTTCTGCGATATCGGAGTTTGAAGGAACTACTATGTGGCAGCTTTCGGGATACAGACCTGTAACCACATGGAATCCTTCCTGCCTGGTTCCTGTAAGCAGGTTGTTCTGAGTCATGGCAATATCAAGGAAGTCCCGGCTTATAAGGCGGATATTTGCAGCAGCACCTCCGGTGGATACGATTTCAATGCCATACTCTGTCTTCTGACGTACAAGCTTGTCCAAAGCCAGGCCGTAACTGTAGTAGTTGCCTCCTGTGTTGCCGGTTCCAAATTTTAATGTTTTTCCTGCATTCTCCTTCCCGGAGCAGCTGATGAAGAGACAGATTGCCAGAACGAAGAATAAAGCTGCAGGTATTGCTTTTTTTCTCATATTACCTACTTTTTGTAAGTTTCCGGATCCAGCTCTTTTTCGCTGGCTGCTATCATGACTGTTGCGGCGATATCTCCGTTTACATTGGAGGCTGTAAGAATTCTGTCAATAACATTGTAGATACCGATGACAAAGCCTATTGCTGCGGTAGAAACTCCTAAGGAAGAGAGAATTGTGGCCATGACCACAATGCCGCAGTTGGGAACTCCAGGGGTCCCGATGATAAGCATGAAAGTGAGAACTGCTATCTTTATACATGCTGATGTGTCAAGGTCGACCCCGCACATTTTGGCGAGAAGGACAACGATGATAATATTATTCATGGCCCCTGCATTCATGTTTATGGTGGCCCCCAGAGGAATGGCAAAGGAAGTGATTTTCTTAGATGCTCCCAGTCTTCTCTGGCAGAAGTCAATAGTCATGGGGATGCAGGCGCTGCTGCTTGAAAGGGTGAATGGGGTCAGCAGATACCCGAAGGTTTTTTTTGCGTATGGCAGCGGCGAAACATGTCCACCCAGGGCGATGATGAAGCAATAGAGAAAGTAAAGGATAACAGCACCTATGACAGTTGCCAGCAGATAAGTGAGCAATACAAGCAGTGTGGCCATTTCACAGGAGAACACCAGAAGAGCCATGGAGGCAAAAGCAACCATAGGCATGAAGGTTATGATAAGTTCCATCATCTTGAGTAAAAGTGCGTTGGCCTCGTTGAAGAAGCTCCTGAGGGAATTGATTTTATCGCCCAGTATGTTCAGAGCTGATCCGGCAAGTACTGCGACAAAAATAATCTGCAGCATGTTGTTTTCAAGAACAGGCAGAACCATATTGCTCGGGATGATGCCCAGCAGAATCGACTTCACAGAGACATCGGCTGTGTTATGAATATCCTGCGGCAATGCAGAAAGGTTTTCCGGAAGGGCAGGCACTCCACCGCCGAAGAATATTTTGGCCAGTCCGAATCCAATTAGAATTGCCACAACTGTAGTTGCAAAGTAGGTTCCCACAACCTTGCCGCCGATTCTTCCCGCCTCTTTGCTGCCCGACAGCCCGGAAAGGCTTGTTGATATAGAGAAGAACACCACCGGTGCCAGCATAAGGGAAATAGCATTAAGGAAAAGGGTCTGTATTATAGAGAAAATATTTTTGGCAACAAATTCTGATACTGCCTGGGGAAACCATTTCATTCCCAGTCCCACAAAGAATCCCAGGATCATGAAGGCAAAAGTGACAGCCACTTTCCGGCTGTCGGTCCTGTGGGTATGGATGATTATTATATTGTTGCCGTTGCGGCGGCTGTAGCTTAAGTCTGCCTGATAGGTGCGGAAAATCAGATCCCGGTAGTAATCCTCGCTTTCTATATCCCAGCTTTGTATGGATTCAAAGGGATTATATGCCTCACCATGGGACGAGATTGTCACTGTAACATCACCGAACTGCTTCCGTATCTTTGCCTTGACATTCTGTCCTCCATTCTCATAGAGACGGACAATGACCTCTTCCAGTAGCAGGATAGTACTTGCCGCTTCCTTTGTGGATGCTTTCATCACTAAAAGCCGTTTCCGCAGTTTTTCGCTCTGTTCGCTGATTTTATCAAGAGGGATTAAAAATTTATTTTCTCCCAGGTGTTCCTTTCTGTTCCAGAGGTAATGGTATAGGAATGCAGCAACCAGCAGTGCAGTGACAGTAAGCATAATAGGGGTATTAAAATGAATAAAAAGCAGAGAAATCATTTACCTTATTATAGGGAAATATTTTTATTGATACAAGCCTTGTCTATGGCCTATGCATTCTCCCATATTTACAGGAGTTTCAGTACCATTTTGGGAGTTTTCCAAGATGTTGTCATGTAATGAGAGTTTGTTCTTCTCTATCAGCAGGATGACAGTTGAGCCGCCATATTCAAAGTAGCCTTTCTCAATGCCCCGCTCTGCTTTTCCCTCCTGCTCCAGATTCACGATACGGCCCACCAGCATGGCCCCCACTTCCATCTGTACCACTTTGCCGAATTCCTTTGATTCAATGAGTGTGTATTCCCGGCAGTTCTGGGCAAAGACAGGGAATGTTTCCAATGCTGTCGGGCGT
>CADAEX010000093.1 GCA_902787125.1 uncultured Spirochaetaceae bacterium | reverse complement strand
ACCACCCGGGTCCTGTCGCACTCGTACAGTGCCGCAATATCATCCAATACAGGGTGGTCATAAGGCAGGTGGAAGGTGTCTATGGAAAGGCCTGCTTTCCTGAAAGCTTCTCCTGTCCTGGCAAGCTCCTGGAGTGAACCGTTGAATATTCCTTCCTCTGATGTGCCTTCTATGCCATAGAATCCAGCCTTCCTGCATATCTCTATTATTTCTTCCGGAGATTTCCTGGACTGCAGAAAACCTTCATCATAGGCTGGCACAAATCTGTACATCGTTACTCCTTGAGAGATCTCTCCACCAGCTCGTTCAGCTCCCTGAACATCCTGCACCATGCCTCGGTGGAGTAGTTGGGGCCAATGTCGAATGGTGGTGTCTCTACACAGGCATTGCCTTTAAAGCCCCGTTTGTTCAGGGCCTTGAAGAAGTCGCCCCATGGGAAGTTGCCATGGCCCGGCAAGATGTGGGAATCCCGGTCGCCGGCATTATCGGCCAGATGGAATGCGATTATATGCTCCTCCATGGCATAGTAGGTGCTCATAACATCCTTGCCATATGCCATAAGGGCATGACCTGTGTCCAGGCAGAAGCCCAGGAGAGGATGCTTGTTCTCCTCGTAGATTCTGGTCATATGCTCGTTACGGCTTCCAAGCATTCCGCCGGAGTAGGGGACAAAGTTCTCAATCGCCAGCCTGAACTTGAACTGCTCGCAGAACTTCAGAAGATCCTGCAGGGACTTGTGGACCTGGCCGAATATCCGGTCTTCCCCCTCGATGGCTACATCATAGCAGAGGAGGCCATTGTGGCGGCGGCGGTTGCAGGGGTGCATGACTCCGATTGTACTGCCCACAGCAACAGCTTTCTCTATCCATCTTTTTGCTTTTTCCACAACTCTGGTCCGGTCGCATTCATACAGGGTGGAGATATCATCCAGCACCTTGTCTTCCCAGGGCAGGTGATAGGTGTCTATGGAAAGGCCTGCTTTCTTGAAGGCCTCTCCTGTCTTTGTAAGTTCTTCTACAGAAGCGTCAAAAATGCCATACTCAGCATGTCCCTCGATTCCATAAAAGCCCGATGCCTTGCAGATGTCGATAATCTCAGAGGCAGATTTATTGCCAGAAAGAAAACCATCGTAGCAGGGTACAAAACGTAAGTTCTTAAGATTGTTTTCCATTTCTCTCTCCATTATGCTCAATATTTTATATACTGCTTAAGATGCAGCTCCTCTGCCCGGTGGCAGGCCACCTTATGGTTGCCGAAGCAGCGCAGGCATGGCATCTCTTTTCTGCATTTATCTGTGGCGTAATGGCATCTTGGATGGAAGTAGCATCCTGTCGGAAGATTCATAGGGTTAGGAATCTCGCCCTCCAGGAATATAGGTGCCATCTTCCGCAGCGGGTCAGGCTCCGGGATTGCAGACATAAGTGCCTCGGTATACGGGTGCATAGGGTTCTCGAACAGAGTCCTCTTGTCAGCTTCCTCCACAATCTGTCCCAGGTACATTACAATGATCCTGTCGCTTATGTGCTCAACAATGCTCAGGTCGTGTGCAATGAAAAGGTATGTGATATCCTTGATCGCCTGCATCTCCTTGAACAGGTTGATGATCTCGGCCTGAACTGATACATCCAGGGCAGATACCGATTCATCACATACCACGAACTCCGGGTTCACTGCCAAGGCCCTGGCAATTCCGATCCTCTGCCGCTGACCTCCGGAGAAGGCGTGGGGGAAACGCCTTAAGTGTTCCAGGTTAAGCTTGCATAGGTCTGCAATCTCCCGTACCCGGTTGTCTATCTCGCTTCTGCTCATGGTCTTGTTTGCCACCAGGGTCTCTGCAATTATGTCCCGGACTGTCATACGGGGATTCAGCGAGGAGTAAGGATCCTGGAACACCATCTGGATTTTTGTTCTTGTCTTCTTGAGCTGTTTCTTGTTCAGCTTAAGGAAATCAACATTAGTCTCGTCGGCAAAATTGTAGGTCACCTTTCCTGCTGTAGGCTCGATAGCCCGCAGTATAAGACGGCCAAGAGTAGTCTTGCCTGAGCCGCTTTCTCCTACAAGTCCCAAAGTCTCACCGCGGCGTATCTCGAAAGAGACATCATTAACTGCCTTTACAATGGCGCTTTTTTTTCTCAGAAGACCTTTATAAATAGGGAATTCTTTGCTTAAGTTCTTTACTACAAGAATGTTGTCTTCCATACTTACTTCTCCTGTTCAAGGCACTTCCAGCAGGATACGCTGTGGGTTTCCGAATACTTCTTCAGCTCCGGTGTCCGCAGGTCGCAAAGTCCCTTTATTGCAGATGGACACCGGGTGCAGAACTTGCAGCCTTTCTGGATGTCGAAAGGTCCAGGTATCTGGCCTGGAATAGCCTCCAGCTTTCCATTGGAGCTGCTGCCGATCTTTGGTATAGCCTTAAGCAGATTTATGGTATATGGATGCCGGGGCTCGTAGAAAATCTCCTCGGCAGTTCCGCTCTCCATTATCTTCCCCAGGTACATGACCTGGATCATATCTGCCATCTGGGCTATCACTCCCAGGTTGTGGGTTATGAAGATTATGCTCATGTTGAATTCTGCCTGCATATCCTTCATAAGTTTGAGAATCTGAGCCTGTATTGTCACATCCAATGATGTGGTGGGCTCGTCGGCAATGACTATGGAAGGATTGGTGGAGAGGGCTATTGCAATCATGGCCCGCTGCCTCATTCCTCCTGAAAGCTCGAAGGAATACTGGTCCACCCGTTTCTCCGGGTTTGAGATTCCCACCTTTGCCAGCATCTCTATTGCCCGTTCCCGAGCCTCCTGCTTGGTCATAGGTGTGTGGAGCATGAGGCACTCGATCATCTGGTTGCCTATAGTGTGGAGAGGGGAGAAGGCGCTCATAGGCTCCTGGAAGATCATGCTTATCTCCTTTCCCCTCATGTTGCCAAGTATAGGGCTTTTGTCCGGCAGGGCGTGGATCTTCACAGGGTTGGCAGGATCCTTGTAGTAGTTTATCTCGCCGGTCTTTATCTCCGCAGTATCCGGCAGAATCCGCATTATAGCCTGGGCTGTGACGCTTTTTCCAGAGCCGCTCTCACCTACAATTCCCACAGTGGAGTTTCTGTCCACATTGAAGCTTATGCCGTCTATCGCCTTGAGAACACCTTCCCTAAGGTTGAAATATATTGATAAATCTTTTACTTCAAGCAGTGTTTTCTCATCCATGATTCACCTCAAGACTTTTCTGAATAAGGGTCGGCCGCATCCCGGAGTCCGTCGCCTACAAAGCTGAAGGAGAGAACTGCCAGGATAACAAAGATGGCAGGTATGAACATCCATGGGCTGTTGACTATGGAATTCAGGTTCTGTGCAGACCTGAGCAGTACGCCCCAGCTGGTCACCGGCGGCCGGAGGCCGAGGCCCAGGAAGCTCAGGGATGTCTCGCTCAGTATCATGTTGGGGAATGATATGGTCAGGTCTACGATGACATAGCTTATGAATGTAGGGATCATATGCTTGAATATGATGCGCATATCGCTGGCGCCGCACAGTTTTGCGGCTACTATGAAGTCTGCCTCCCGGATGGATATGATCTGGCTCCGGATACGCCGTGCCAGGGTGGTCCAGCCGATAAAGCCCAGGATTATGGTCATCATGAAGTATACAGTCTTAGGTCCCCATTCCCTGGGCATGGCGGCGGCGACACCCATCCACAGGGGGTAGGTTGGGATGGAGCGGATGAATTCGGTGAGACGCTGGAAGAAGTTGTCAACCCAGCCGCCGAAGTATCCCGACACACCTCCGATGAGGAGTCCTATTATGAATGCTATGGCAAGTCCCAGTATTCCAATGGATACAGATGTATGGAGCCCGGGAGGAAGCCGAAGAGCTTGTATTTTTCCCCCTTGATGAAGAATTTAAGGGGCTGGACATTGGACTCGTCCACCACATAATCCATCTTGAGGGTCTCTTTATTTCTTTCTTTCTTGAAGCCATAGACCTTGGGGACAATGGAGAACTTGCCCTCTGCATTCTTGAATACTATTTTTGAAGGAGGACAGAGCACCGACTCTCCGTTGCGTTCTGTGGCGCTGTATGGTGCGAAGAATTCAGGGAACAGGGCAAATATGATGAAGATGCCCAGGATAGTCATTCCGATGATGGAGAGCCTGTGCTTGCGGAATCTCCACCAGATAAGCTGCCATTGGGACGCGGTATAATACTTGAGTTTTGCATTTTCGTCTTGTGTCTTCATATCTTAATCCCCAGTCTGATTCTCGGATCCATGATGGCAAGAAGAATATCGGAGAGGAATGTTCCTATGATTGTCATCAAGCTCATGAAGCTAAGCAGCGTTCCTGCAAGGTACATGTCCTGGCTTAAGAGTGATGTCAGGTAGAGGGGTCCCATGTCAGGAATGGAGAGTACAACCGCAACTATAGGGGAGCCGGAGATTACTGCAGAAAGCTCCCATCCCAGGGTACTTGCTATAGGGTTCATGGCAACCCGGACAGGATACTTGAGCAGAAGGGTTTTTCCCGATACACCCCGGGCTTTTGCCGCAGTCACATACAGCTTGCTCTTCTCGTCCAGCAGTGTGGCCCGCAGTGTCCTGATTATTTTTGCTGTTCCAGCCACAGCCAGTACAACAGCCGCAACCCATATATGCTTGAGCATGTCCACAAAGCGGGCCAGGCTCCAGGGGGCGTTCTGGAACTCGGGGGAGAAAAGACCTCCTATGGAGGTGTTGGTATATTTAGTGCTGAAGTACAGCAACAGCAGGGCCAGCAGGAAGGAAGGGATCGAGAGTCCCAGATATCCTACGAAGGTGAATGCATAGTCCCCTAAAGTGTACTGCCGCATGGCAGAATAGATACCTATCGGAATTGCTATCAGATAAGTGAAGAGAATAGTGAGCAGAGCAAGACATGTGGTAAATGTTATACGCTCGCCGATTACCATCATTACTGGCCTGTTATATCTAAATGAGGTTCCGAAATCACCTCTGCTCACTATTCCCCAGATCCACTTAAAATACCGTTCATACACCGACTGGTTCAGGCCATATCGTTCCTTAAGGTTCTCTACGTCGGACTGTGACAGGGTTTCACCGGCAGAAGCCTTCTCTGCCGCAAAGTTGTCCGCAAAGTCTCCAGGGGGAAGCTCGATTATGATAAACACAACTATTGAAACAAAGAATATTGTTATCAGCATAATTGCAAGTTTCGTCAGAATATATTTAACCATAGTTCTTTCCTAGTTGCCGCTTGAAAAATGCTGTACTGCCTTTCACGGCAGTACAGCGGAATGATTCAATTACTCAACGAACCACTGGAATGGCTTTGTTGAATATTCATAGTAATATGTATAACCCTTGATTGTAGGATCAACTGCATTCTTGAGTCTTGAGCCGAATACAACCGGTCCCTTCAGGTTATATGCTGTTCCGATGAGGAACAGGTTCTTGCTGATGATCTCTGACATCTGTCCAGCCAGCTTGTTGTATTCCTTGCTGTTGAACTCTGTCTTCTGGAACTGCTCATACATCTTGTACAGGTCCTTTACATCCTTTGGAGGCTCCATGCCTTCCTTGCCGTCAGACTTGTACCATTTTTCCCATTCGACACCGCAGCTGAACTCAAGTCTTCCGCCGGAGAACAGAGGCTTGAAAGGAGCGATCTCAGCATTGTAGAAGGATGGTGGCTCTCCGCCGTTGATTCCCCATACGCTGATGTCATTGTCGTTGTCAGCCATAGTCTTGATATAAAGGTCTGTGTTTACTTCCTTGAGCTCAACCTTCACACCGATTGCATCCCAGTACTCTTTCACAAGCTCTACGAACTCAGGTGCGATACGTGTACAGAAGTTGAAGTAGATTACCAGCGGCTTGCCGTCTGGGCGGAGCCGGAATCCGTCCTTGTCCTTCTTGAGGCCGATCTCGTCCAGAAGTGCCTTTGCCTTGTCCGGGTTGTAATCTGCCATGTAGTTCTTCATCTTGTCTGTGATGAATCCACAGGTGGATGGGTTTCCGGTAAGGTACTGTGAAGGCTCTGCGATTCCAAGGTATACGATCTCGTTGATCTCTTTTCTGTTGAGAGCCAGAGAGAGTGCCTGCTTGAACTTGATGTTGTTGAAAAGTTCTCTCAGGACAGGATCCTTGTGGGTCGGGTTCAGTGCAACTGCATATGCGGATGAAAGTCCGTTGTCAATCAGTTTGGCCTTATACTTGCCCTTTGCCTCAGATTCCTTGAGTGTTGGGAATACTGTGATATCAAGACCCTGGTTCTTATGGTCAAGCTCGCCGTTTGTGATCTTGAAGAGGAAGATTTCCTTGTCTTCGATGAACACTTCGTTAAGCTCGTTCATGTAAGGCATCTGATTTCCTGCAGTATCTACAATATGGTAGTATGGGTTTGCCTTGAACAGTCTGTGCTCTGTTGTCTCCTCGACCATGACATGGGATTCCAGTGTAGGAACAACCTCAGGTCTCTTGCCTGACAGGGAATGAACACAGTCCTTCCAGTCGTAGTAGTAAACACCCAGAAGCTCCACCCAGTCCTTGTAGCCCAGGGAAACAGCCAGTTTGTCTGCATCTGGGTTGTACTTCTTGTGGAATTCCTTGAGGAAGTGCTTCGGCTGGAATGGCTGGCAGTAGTTGGTTGCCATTACAAGCAGGAAGCCAGGTGCAGGTACGGCGAATTTATACTTTACAGTATATTTGTCAGGAGCTGTGATCTGGATAGGCTCGCCGCCGTAGATGAACATTGACTTAACCTTGCCCACTACATCTGCATTAAGCTGGAGGTCTTCCCACCAGAACAGAACGTCCTCTGATGTGAAAGGATGGCCGTCTGACCATTTATGACCTTCTCTAAGATGGAATGTAAGCTCTGTGTAGTCCTTGTTCCATTCATAGTCTTTTGCAATATCAGGAACAATGGTCTTAAGGTCTTCCTTCATTCTTACGAACTGAACGTGACGGATTGAAAGAAGCTCCGATGTACTTGACTCAGGACCCTTTGACATGCCCTGGAATGTTCCGCCGTATTTTCCTATCTCGTTGTAAGGAGGAACAACCAGAACATCCTTTGGAAGTCTTTCTGCTACCGGTGGGAGGCCTGCGTTGTCAAACATAGGGTTCTGCTTGAACTCAAGTTTTTTTCCGGTCAGTTTCTCATACTCTGCCAGGTCGTACTGGCCAGGGTATTTACCTTCTTTGATTCCTTTCATGTCTGCAATGGTAGGTGCGTCGCTCTTGGGGCCGGAAGCGGCTGTGCTGCCTGATGCTTTCTCGCTTTTACCGCCGGCAAAAAGGCCAAGTGCTACGAACAACATTAAACATGTTAATAAAAATTTTTTCATAGTTTCTCCTTTTTATCCTCGTTTGGCTCAAGTATAAAACCTGGGGTTTTGGAACAGTTAGGAGAAAATTACTGTTTTGTTCGGACTATGTTATGGAAATTTTATTCAGTTATCAATCAGCCTATTTTGATAAGAATTACGCCAAGCACGATGGAGAGTATTCCCGCAATCTTGTTCAGGGTTGCCTTCTCCTTCAGGAAGATGAATCCCAGGATTGCACCTATGACTATGGAGGTCTCCCGAATAGGTGTGACATAGCTGGCCTTAGCCTCGGCAAACAGGTAGTAGATCAGAAGGATTATGGCATAGCCGATGAAGCTGCCGTAGCCTATGATGCAGGAATATTTCCATTCGCTCCTGAAGGTGTTCCGCATATGGCTGAAGGTGTAACCGCGCAGGAACATCAGAGAGACGATGGCAAAACTCATGGCCACAATTCCTCGTAGATTGTAAAGGAAGAGAGGATTGATGCTCTGCACTGCAACCCTGTCCACCAGGTTGTAGCCCACCATGGAAAGTCCGTTGAAGAACGCGATCTTCTGCCTCTTTATGCTCTCCCAGATGTCAGAAAGCCTTCTTCCCCGGGTGAGGGCGAAGAGGAATACTCCAAGGAGCACCAGGAAGATGCCCGCTATTGCCATGCGGGATACCTGCTCGCCAAGGAAGATGGCACTTAAGATGGCAATGAACATGACGCCGGTTCCCCGGGTGACAGGGTAGGCCATGGAAATGTCTGAGCTTTCGTACATGAATACCAGCAGCAGGGTGTTGAGACCGGCAAAGAAGCCTGAGAGCAATATGACAGGGATAGCCCGGAGATCCAGACCATAAATGGCCAGCAGAACCAGAGTCACAGGCAGTATTATAAGATGAGATAATGCTAGTCCGGTGACCATGACAGAATAATCCCCCGATTTCTTCTTGCTGAAGAAGTTCCAGGTTGCATTAAGAATGCCGGATATGAGTGTCAGGACAAAGATGGTCAGATTCATCTATCACTACTATAAACCCAAAAAAACCACCTGTAAACCAGTAGTTATTTTCCGCCAAAGGGTATATATTGATTATATAGACTAATAAAATGGGGGAACTATGTACGACATAGCAATCATAGGTGCTGGTGTTGTAGGTGCTGCCATTGCCAGAGAGCTTTCCAGATATCAGCTCAAGCTTGTCTGCGCAGGAACATCCAAAGCCAACTCTTCTATAGTACATGCTGGATACGATCCAGAGCCGGGTACACTTATGGCCAAGCTTAACAGCGAAGGTAACCCGATGTTTGATAAACTCTGCAAGGAGCTTTCTGTGCCCTTCAACCGGTGCGGCTCTTTTGTAGTTGCCTTCACCGACGAGCAGGTGGAGACATTGAAGGTGCTCCTGGAGCGTGGAAAGAAGAACGGCATCTCAGGCCTTGAGATTGTAGATGTTAAGAAGCTCCTTGAGAAGGAGCCTGCAGCAAGCCCGGAGGCAAAGGCTGCCCTCTATGCTCCTACAGCCGGAGTTGTAGACCCTATGCTCCTTACCACAGCCCTTATGGAGAACGCTGTTATGAACGGCGCCGACTATAAGCTGAACTATAAAGTTGACTCCATTGACAAGACAAAAGATGGATATAAAATCCACAGCGATGCAGGCGACATTGAGGCCAAGTGCGTCATCAACGCAGCAGGCGTATACTCAGACATCATCCATAACATGGTTGCATCCCCTGACTTCAGCATAACACCGAAGATCGGCCAGTACTTCCTGCTGGACAAGAGCGAGAACGACAAGATCCAGTCTGTCCTCTTCCCATGTCCTGACAAGAATGGAAAAGGTATCCTGGTGGCACGCTCTGTCCATGGCAACGTAATCCTGGGACCGACAAGCGACGTGGACCCGGACAGGGACGACACAGGAACAACCGACGAGGCTCTTAACAGAGTGCGCCAGGGCTGCTCCAAGCTGGTTCCAACCATCACCACAAGAAACTGCATAAGAAACTTTGCAGGTATGCGGGCCGAGCCTTCCACAGG
>CADAEX010000092.1 GCA_902787125.1 uncultured Spirochaetaceae bacterium | reverse complement strand
GCTCCAGGAAGCGTGATCATACTCCCCGACTACAAGCTCAAGCTTGTAAATCTCTGCAAGCTTCTGCATGTAGATAAGCCGCTTGTCAAATTCTTCTTTAGGGAAAATATTGGAGTTGGAATAGAAAAGAACCACCTCATAGCCGTCTGCCAGAAGACGTTCTATAGAGGCAGAGCTGCAGGGAGCACAGCAGCAGTGGAGAAGAATCTTTTTCATCGCTCCACCTGGAAACGGAATGATTCCAGAAGGTTGAGCTTACCCTTTTCCACAGAGACATTCTTACGGTTGTCTATAAGCTTGCACACACCTTCGTTGTAGTATTCAATTGAGATGTCGTATACGCCGGGATCAAGCTCCACCTCTGCAGTTGATGAGAAAGCAGGGAGGAAGAAGCAGCAACGGGTATCTGCATTCTCTGTGGCTGCGCTGATAGCATCAAACAGAAGGCCGCTCAGGATTCCCAGAGCCTGGCTGTCGGCAGCATCCCCTATGGCATGGGAACCGAACTCGCCCCCAACCTTCTTTCCTATTACACGGAGTGCTGTTTTAATCACCACCAGAGGCATCTTCCGCTTGTATGTGTCCCGGGAGATGTTATTCATCTTCTCAAGGAGATCCAGGGTCACCTCTTTTCCGTCAGCTCCTGAGATACGCACTACAATCTGATCCAGGGAATCCCAGCGGTCATCCATTATAGGAATCTCGAACCTGATTATACCGTGGTCAGGAAGGCCGAAGGAGGGAACCATGGTAAAGCCAAGGAGGTTGGCAGTATACTCATCGCTCTGATCCAGCGCAGTGAATGTTATCCAGCTTGGAGAAGTGGTGGCAATGAATGTAAGCGGTTTCTTGACTGTGCACAGTCCAGTGAACGATAAAATATTGAGCAGAGCCTTGTCCTTAGGTTCCCTGACCGCCGGAAGCTGCGGCAGGTCAAAGTCGTAGACATAGGATTGCTCTGCAAAGGAGCGCTCAAGCCATTCAGACTCTATGCGGGCATCGTCAAAGGCACGGTCGGTGCGGAACAGAACAGTGCCAAGATACCTGGAAAGAGCGCTGTTGTGGAAATGGCAGTCAGCCTCGGGAACCCGAGCTCCTGCATCGGCTGAGGCATTATAATCATCAGTGGCTTCCCGGTATTTCTGCTCAAGAAGCTCCATCCTGAGGTTTGCCTTGCGGACCTCCACCAGAGCATCCTCTGTGTTGTTCAGGGCAATGTAGTTCAGACACTTGAAGATATGGACATAAAGCAGCTCGAACTCTTCGCCCGCATACTCTTTAACCTTGTCATTGATAAGATAAGAGCCTATCTCCCTGGAGATGCTTTTTGTATAAAGTTCATTGGCCAGATTCTCAGCCTGGTCAAGAATCTTGTTGCTTTCCTCATATAGCCCTGCATAGTGGCACAGGAAACCATAGTCCAGATAATAGAGAAGAGTGTTCTTCCCTTTGTAATAAGAGCTCTCCTGCTTTTTCCCGATTTCCTTGGCAGCCGCTGTATAATCCCCGGTCATAAGGGAATCCTCGGTATCTGCCATAAAATCCATGGAAGCACAGCCTGCCAGCATAAGAACCAGCAGGCTTACTGAGAGAATGGAGAGCTTTCTGATCATGCAGGATCAGCCCTTTATTTTCTTACTCTTGATAATCTTCTTGATCTCGGTGTTGCCGATCCAGGCCTTCTCGTTGCTCTCCACATTGATAAGCTCAAGGTTCACCTGATAGAAGATAGCTTTCTTGCCATCAATCTGGTCGGTGATTGTGGTGATGATTCCCTGGAGCATGTAGTCGGCGCCGTACTCATGAGCCAGCTGCTTTGCTGTCTCCTCGCTTGCATATTCCTGCTGGTCGAGCCGCTCTGCCCTGAGCTGCTCACGCTCCTCGGCGCTTGCTACAATCTTTGCTGTGGCAGTATTTATAACTTCCCGCTCGATAGCCTTTATAAAAGGTACTACTTCGATATGCTCGGAGCTCTTGTTCCTGATTGTTCCCACAATGATGGCCGGCTTCTTGCCGTTGGCAGCAGTGAACTCAGATGCCCAAGGGCGGGTTGTCATATCCTGCATAAGCTCCTGGGCTACAATGCGGGAATCTGTATCGTTCCATTTACCGCTGTAATCGGTAACTGTATCTGTTTCTACCCTGTCTACCTTAATGGACTTACAGCCAGTAGCCAGAAGGGCAGCTGCAAGAATCAAAAAAAACAGTTTTTTCATGTTATTACTCCTTTTTCCAATATACAAAATAAACAAGGAGTAATCAATGTGGTTACGTAAGAGGTATTTATTCTGTCAGTGTATATTCTGCTTTGAGTTTCTTTTCCAGGAGCATATAGGCTCTGTCCACAGCTCCTTCAAGGGTCTGGAATCCAGTCTGCCCTTCTGCATAATAAGGAGAAAGTTCCAGAGCTTCCTCGTTATCCATCAGGACTGCATTCAGCGTATACTTTACCATCTGGTTCGGATTGCCTGGCAGCTTATACTCGTACATCTCGATATTGCACATAAGCTCATAGCGGGATTCTTTAGGTGTTGTTCTGAATCCATAACCCTGCAACTTTCCTGCGAAAACTTTCTGAATCTTATTGTTCCAGTCACCAGTGGTTCCATCTATTGTAATATGAATAGGCACCTTCTGCTGCAGCTGGTTTAAAGCTTTCTTAACCTTGTTAGGAGATATGATTTTATCCTCCACCAGCATTGCATCTGCACTGTTAAGGACAGTCAGAATAGACAAATATTCATTTTGCTTTTCTGCAAGACCTAATGCGCTCTTATGATTCATGCATACAGAAAGAGGGCTCTCCTCTCCAGTAATAGCAGTGAGATCAATTATATCATCATGAAGCTTTGCAATCTCCCGTGAATAGTAATTTGCAGCATCATATTTATCAATAAGGGCCAGGGCGTAACATGTCCCGTCCGGGGCATTCCAGGTCAGCTTTATCTCGGCATTTATCAACGATTTTATATCTGTATGAAGAGAAATATCCTGACTTATGCTTGTTCTCCCTTGATAATTCTGTCCCTGTGCCCCATGAGACTCGGCTAAATTCTTAGAGGATTTAGTTTCTGCGCTTACGCTCTGACCAAAAATAGAAGCAAGTGCATTGATTGCACTTGCTTCTGCAGCTTTTCTATCTTTACCTGTGCCTACTGCTGTGATATATGAATCTTTGTCATACACAGCTGACGGATTGTCAATCCACTCCGGGGGAAGTTCTGCAAAGCAGTTGGAGCATACCAACAGCAGACATAAACTGATAATAAGATAGAAAAAGTTCTTCATTATCTAGGACACTCCACTGTAAGAAGGTTAAGCTTGCCAGCCTCTACTTTTACATCATTGCAGACAATAGGTTTCTGTCCAGGGAATGTTATAACCACTTCATATGTACCTGGATCAAGCTCAATTCCGGTAGCCTGAACTTCTGCAGGATAGTAGTGTGCTCCTCTGATGTCTGCATGGTCATTCATAAGAGCTTCCCTGATTTTGTCTCCAGCGCTTCCAATGCTAGCTTCTGCTGCTTTCTTTGCAAGTGGATTTGCAATGCCATTGGGATCTGGAAGGAGAACATAAGAGATAAACAGAGGAATAGATTTAAGTGATGTCCTGAAAACACTTCTGCGGGATGCTATATACTGTTTTCTCGCAATACATTTTTTTGCAATACCACTAGTATTTTCTATTTTATCCAGTGTGTAGTCAGTTCCATTTATTGTTACGACACAAGGAGGAATTTCAGGCTGGTCTGCCAATTCTGTATAGACAGCTCTGATGGTTGTGAATGCACTTAATTTGCCCATAATGGCATTAAGATTTAAATTTGCATTCTTAATCTGGTCGTTTTCCAGCATTTTTGATGCAATAAAGTCAGTTGGTGCACCTGTATCCTGTCCATGTTCGATTTTCTGTGCCATCAGACCTGCGAGAGCCAATACATTAAGCCGTGCCTTGCCTGCTGGAACAGACTCTTTCTCTGCCGCTGCAGTTGCAGGCATAGACTGTCCTTCATAGCTTTCCTGCTTATAGGATTCCTCCATCTGTCCGTAGAAGAAAGATCTCTGATCTCCCTCTTTATGAGTATTATACTTGTTATAAATAAGAGCCAAATAATTTGCCAGAGCAGAGTTGTGATACACAATATTTGCAGGCTTAGGAAGATTTTTTGTGGTTCCTTCTCCCAAATTACCTGCCTTGTCCATCTTTGCAGAGAGAGCCTCATTGTACTCATCCATAGCCATAAGCATATTGCGGATATTCTGAAGATCCTGGAACGCTGCATCTGCAACAGCTTCATCATCAGAATCAAGCTTTGCCACTGCATCAAAGATTATGGCATAGATATCTTCATAGTCATAAGTTACATATGGCTGAGAATATTCATCTGCAAAGAATGTTGACAATACAACCTTGTCGGCGCCTGCATATTTCTCCTGGAGCTTCTCCATATCTGCCACTGGCTGCAGATGTGTGATGGCTGCATTGTTATCATTGGCATAAAACTTTACCATTCCAGCATCCATGTTGTATACATCATCGGATCCAAGATATGCCTTGTTAGTCTCATCAGAAAGCATTGCATATGCATCATCATAATCTCCTGATGCAACAGCCTCGTTGATAGGCACAAGATAGTTACCGGATTTAGCCTCTTTTGATTTCCCTGCCTTCTTCTTCTCTTTTGCCTTCTGCTTTTCAGCTTTCTGCTGTTCTTTAGCTGCCTTTTTGTCAGACTTAGCTACCTTCTCTTCCTTTGTTCCGTCTGCTGTAGCACTTTTCTCAGTTGTGCCACAGGCTGCAAAGAACATTGCACAGAACACCAAGATAAGTGCTCTCTTCAAAATCTTTTTCATGTGTTTCTCCTTTTACTTTTTCCCAATGACT
>CADAEX010000091.1 GCA_902787125.1 uncultured Spirochaetaceae bacterium | reverse complement strand
TCGATAACATACTTTACGCCGTTCTTGATAAGCTTTTCAGCATCCTTGCCGTCAAGCTCGTTCTGAAGAGCTGCTGTGAATGCGATGTCGCAAGGAACTTCCCAGATCTTCTTTCCAGGAACAAACTTTGCACCCTTGAACTTCTCTGCATAAGGAGCAACGATGTTCTTGTTTGACTGTCTGAGCTCCAGCATATAAGCGATCTTTTCCGGTGTGCTTACTCCAGACTCGTCCAGGATGTATCCATCTGGTCCGGAGATTGCAACAACCTTAGCTCCGTAGAATGCAGCCTTTGTAACTGCGCCCCAAGCTACGTTACCGAAACCGGAAACGATTGCTCTCTTTCCTTTGAGGGAATCCTTGTTGTATTTAAGAACTTCGTCTGCGAAGTAGAGGGCACCATATCCTGTTGCCTCTGGTCTGATGAGTGAACCACCCCATGTCTGTCCCTTTCCTGTAAGAACACCAGTGTTCTCCTGGCGGATTCTCTTGTACTGGCCATACATGAAACCGATCTCTCTTCCACCTACACCAAGGTCGCCAGCTGGAACGTCTGTGTCAGGTCCGATATATTTCTGGAGCTCTGTCATGAAGCTGCGGCAGAAGCGCAGGATTTCGTTGTCAGACTTTCCGGTCGGATCGAAGTCTGCACCACCCTTACCACCGCCCATTGGGAGTGTTGTAAGAGAGTTCTTGAAAATCTGCTCGAAGCCGAGGAACTTAAGTGTTCCAAGGGTTACGTTCTTGTTGAAGCGGAGACCGCCCTTATAAGGACCGATAGCACTGTTGAACTGTACTCTGTATCCGCGGTTAACCTGGATCTGATGCTTGTCATCTTCCCATTCAACTCTGAACTGGATAACTCTTTCTGGTTCAACAATTCTGTCAAGGATTTTGTTGTTGAGGTACTTAGGTGTTTTGTTAACTAAATCGATAACAGATGCAACAACCTCTCTTGCAGCCTGGATAAATTCTGGCTGTGCAGGGTTCTTTCTCTCGAGCTCTGCCATAAATTCGTCTAATTTATACATTCTTTTCTCCTCTAAAAAATATGTATTTTCTATATTGTGTAGGTAGATATTATCTCTAAAGAATTATTTGGTCAATATTGATTATTCTCAGTTATGGAAAAAGATATGAAAATATTATTGATATTTTCTCATACATATATTATAAAATATTATAATAGCATTTTTGGAGGACCAAAATGATTGTTATAAACGAAGATATCAGAGTTATGAAGCAGGAATTCAAGGGCAAATCCTATGTATCCATCAGAAAGTGGTATCAGGACAATGGCGAGTGGAAACCTGGCAAGCAGGGAATCAACCTTAAGATGGAAGAGTGGGAAGAGTTCCTGAACAAGCTGGAAGCTATCAAAGAGGATCTCAAAGCCTGACCTGAAATCATGGAATACATCACTGGTTTTCATGCCATAGAAGAGGCTGTCCGGGCAGGCAATATCCGGGGCAGGCTCTATACATCCAAGAGCGGCGGCAGGCATCAGAAAATTGAGCAGGAAGCCAGGAATGCCGGAATCAAGTGCATCAGATCCTCGGACGAAGAGATAAAGCGCCTCTCCGGTGCCGATGACCACAGAGGCATAATGCTTGCCATCGAGGAGCGCAGCACCAGCCTTCAGAACATCACCCTCAAGACCTTTCTTAAAAATCTCACAAAAGAAAAATCTCTTGTATTATTATTGGACGGCATAACCGACCCCCACAACTACGGAGCAATATTGAGATCAGCAGACCAGTTCGGTGTGGACCTGGTTATAATTCCCCAGAGCCGTTCCGCAAAGGACAGCGAGGTTATAGGAAAGACATCGGCGGGAGCCAGAGAATTTGTAAGTGTGGCTGTGGAGAATCTCTCAAGGTCAGTAGATATGCTTAAAGAGGCAGGCTACTGGGTTTATGCCGCCGACATGGACGGGCAGGCCAGCTACAAGCTTAACCTTAAGGGACGCACAGCAATTGTGATGGGAAGCGAGGGATCAGGAGTCTCAAAGATATTGTCAGAGAAAAGCGACGGCATAATATCGATACCAGCCCATGGACATGTGGATTCCTTCAACGTATCTGTCGCTGCCGGTATTCTGATGTATGAGGTAGTAAGGCAGAATTCCTTATAATTCCTCGAAGAACTTCTTTCCTATGTCGCTCCGGTGGAAGCAGTCCTTGAAATAGACCTCATCCGCAGCTATATAAGCATACTTGCTTGCCTCGGCAAAGTCTTTTCCCAGACCTACAACAGAGAAGCATCTTCCGCCGCCTGTAATGATATTGTTATCCATATCACGGCCTGTGGATGCATGGAAAATAACCACCAGATCATCCCTGAAAAGAGGCATGTAATGAACTACATTGCCCTTGGCATACTTGCCTGGATATCCCCCTGCCGCAATCACTACGCAGAGAAAAGAGAACCGAAGTCAGAGTCGATTAGAGGCAGCAGGGCCTGAGTCTCGGGGTCCCCGAACCTTGCGTTATATTCAAGAAGCTTCGGTCCTTTTGGAGTAATCATAAGACCGAAGTAAAGAAGGCCGATATATTTATAACCCTCTTTCTTTATTCCCTCGAAGGTAGGAATAACAACCTCTTTCTCAATCTGAGCCAGCAGGCTCTTTGATACTGTAGGTACCGGGCATATGGAACCCATTCCGCCGGTGTTAGGCCCCTGATCCTTGTCATAGGCCTTCTTGAAATCGGCACATGGAGGAAGAAGGACATAATCCTTTCCATCGGAGATAGCAAAAATAGAGGTCTCCCAGCCTGTCAGAAATTCCTCCACAAGCAGGGTGTCGTCCTTAAGGATGTTCCGGCCGAACTCCAGAAGCTCATTTTTATCATCAGACTCAAGAACACCTTTTCCTGCAGCCAGACCGTTCTTCTTTATAACTACTTTCCCTTCCGATTTCCTGATAGCTTTCTCAAAATCTTCCACATTGTCAAATTCCTCGGAAGATGCTGTAGGGATTTTGTATTTTTTCATAAAGGCTTTGGAGTAGAGCTTGCTGGCCTCAAGCTGGGCAGCCTGCTTACATGGTCCGAAAGCATAGATGCCGGCAGCCTCAAGATCGTCCACCACACCGGCGGCAAGAGGAGCTTCGGGTCCTACAAAAACAAAGTCTATCTTATATTTTCTGCAGGCGCTAATAACACTTGCGCTGTCGCAGGGATCCACATCAGGCAGATTTTCGGCTATGTCTTCAGTTCCCGCATTTCCAGGTGCTACATACAGGCCGGACAATATATTACTCTTGGAGAACTTCCATGCAATAGCATGTTCCCGTGCTCCAGAACCAAGAACCAAAACTTTCAAAATTTCCCCCCGCTGTTACTATTTCTTTTCAATTGAGTCCAGGACAGATAAGATTGTCTCCGGGTAACAGCTATGTTCTATGTTATGTATCTTTTTTTCAATTTCTTCAAGTGACTCTGTAAAGTCCCTTTTAAAGGACTTCTGGGTTATGATAGGACCGCTGTCCATACCATAGTCCACATAGTGGATAGTCACTCCCAGCTCTGCATCCCTGGAGGCATAGCTCTCTGCAATTCCATGAGTGCCGGGATACTTAGGCAGCAGGGCCGGATGGATATTGAGAATCCTGTTCTTATACCGGTCCACAAAGTATGGTGTCAGAAGCCGCATGAATCCGGCCAGCACCACCAGCTGCACCCCTTCTTTCTCCAGGATGGCGCAGATATCTTTCTCCGCATCCTCCCGCTCCCGCTTGAAGTAGGAGACGTAGTAGGTCTTTATTCCCAGGTTCTTTGCCCGCTGGAAAGCATAGGCATCCTTGCGGTCGCAGATCATGCATTTAAGATTGTGCCTTGTCCCTGCAAGCTTTTCTGCTATAGCCTGGAAGTTGGAACCGTTGCCGGAGACCAGCACCGCAAAATCAGCCATTCACAATCTCTCCGATGACACGGATGGCAATCTTGCTGCGCTTTGCAAAGGAAAGGACATCGTCCACATTGTTCTTCTTCACAACCATGGCAATTCCGATTCCCATGTTGAATACCCTCTCCATCTCCACAGGGTCGATGCCGCCGTTTTTCTGGATCTTCCTGAAGATCTCGGGCACTTCCCATGCCTTGGTGTCAAACACAGGCTTGACTGTCTTAGGGAGTGTGCGGATAAGGTTTCCTGTAAGTCCGCCGCCGGTGATGTGGGCAGCAGCCTCGATATTGTCTTTTGCAATCAGCTTCTTAAGCTCTTTTACATAAATCTTTGTAGGTTTCAGAAGCTCCCGGCGGCCTGCTTTATCCTTCTTGTCTATAACTTTCCGGGCAAGGGAAAGGCCGTTGGAATGGATACCTGCGGATGGAAGACCTAATATGATATCTCCCTTCTTTATATTCTTCTTGCGCGGAAGCATCTTGTCCCTGTCTACGATCCCCACTGCAAAGCCTGCAAGGTCGAAGTCGTCGGAACCATAGACATCGGGCATCTCGGCAGTCTCGCCGCCGGCCAGTGTGCATTCTGCCTGCTCACAGCCATCAACAACACCCTTTATGATCTGGTGAAGAACTTCCTCGTGAATCTTTCCGCAGGCAATGTAATCCAGGAATGTCTGTGGAGCAGCACCGCATACAATCAGGTCGTTCACCGACATGGCAACCAGGTCTATTCCCACGGTGTCATATATTCCCAGCTCCTGGGCGATCATAAGCTTTGTTCCCACTCCGTCGGTGGTTGAAAGCATAATCGGGTTTTTGTACTTTTTTGTATCTATGGCAATTCCACCGGCAAATCCGCCGATGCTTCTTGATACTGCCTTGGATTTAAGAGAACCGATGAAGCTGGCGAACTTATCGCCTTTATCAATGCTTACACCTGCTTCCTCGTATGATTTTACTGGCATGAATTCCCCCTATTCTGTATCATCATCTAAATCTTTATCAAAATCTAATTCCGGATCTGCTTCCGGCACAGGCTTTCTGCCTCCCTCAAGCTTCTCAAAAATCATGGACTCGCTGTCTTTCTTGCTCTTCTTGAGAGCCAGAGAAACCTCGTCAATCAACAGCTTGCTGGCATTGTCAAACAGCTTGCGTTCCTGAATCGGAAGCTCCTTTGATGTGCTTCTGTCATACAGGGTCTTGACCACCTGGGCTATATCGCTGATAGTTCCTTTCTTAAGAAGATCCAGGTTCTGCTGATTCCTTGTCTTCCAGTCTGTGTTGGCCTGCTCATATTCCTTGTTCAGAAGCTCAAGAGCCTTAGCAGCCTCCTTGGAGGAGACAATCTTGCGCAGTCCTATGGACTCGGCATTCTCAACAGGAACCATTACAGTCATGTCCGGGGTCTCAAAATAAATATCGTAATAGAGAACCTGCTTCTCCCGGAAAAGACGCTTCTCTATTGCCTTGATCTCTCCTACACCCTGAATCGGATATACCACGTGCTCGTTTACTGCAAAATATGTGATCTTCTTGGATGTCTTAGGAGCCGCTTTTGCCGCAGGCTTCTTTGGAGCAGCCTTAGCTTTGACAGGTGCTTTTGCCACAGGTTTTGCTGCAGGTTTTGCAGGTTTTTTTGCAACAGCCTTAGCAGGAGCCTTTGTCACCTTTGCTTTTGCAGGTGTTTTAGCAGCAGCTTTCTTGGCCGGTGCTTTTACAGCAGGTTTCTTTGCTGGTGCTGCCTTTTTAGGAGCTGCTTTAGCCACAGGCTTCTTTGGCGCATCCTTAGCTTTGACAGGTGCCTTTGCCGCAGGTTTTGCCTTGGCTTTGGTCACTGGTTTTGCTGCGGGTTTGGCAGGTTTTTTCGGAGTTGTTTTCACCGCAGGTTTTTTTGTGGTTTTTGGAGCAGCCTTAGCCACAGGTTTTGCGGCTTTTTTTGCTGCAGGTTTAGTTGTTGATTTTGCTTTTGCCATGATACCCCATATTATATACTGTTTTTATTAAAAAAACAACCCGAAGATAAAGGCGGCGGCGCTGGCACATACCGCAACAGTAAGCAATCCCCGCTCAAACCATGCCAGGATCAGAGCCGTGATACAGCCGCAGACAGCCGGTATAAGGCTGGCTGTGGAGAAGAATATGGCAGGGAATGTCATAGCTCCCAGAACTGCATAAGGAATGTAGTACAGGAAGGAGCTGACAAAACGGTTTGTGATCTTTTTCCTGAAGGCTACATAGGGAATCATCCTGATAAGATAGGTCACCAGAGCCATCACAGCCAGATATTTAAAGAACTCTCCGTATGCCATATCACTCCTCCTCAACCGGAGCTATGGCAGCAAACAGAGCGGCGGAAACCACAGCGCAGATAATTATGACAAAGCCGGATGATACCTTGTTCAGGCCCGGCACAAAGGCAAAGAGACAGCTCAAGAGGACAGCGGTCAGTATAACTTTAAGCACTGCCATATTCTTCTTGGCAACAGGAATAATTATGGCAATGAACATACCATATATCGCAATACCCAGGGCGTCGCTCATGGCAGCTGGCAGTATATTTCCCGCAACAGCTCCCACCAGGGTTCCTGCAGTCCACCCTATGAACGGCGTAAGTATAAGCCCATACATATAGCTGGTTCCCACCGAGCTGCCGTGGCCCGAGGCAACAGCAAAAATCTCATCTGTATTCATAAAGGAGACAATAAGCCGGTGAGGGGTGGTCATGGTGTGGTCCAGCTTCTGGGAAATAGAGATGGACATCAGGGCATACCTCAGGTTTATTACCAGCTGGGCCAGGGCAAGCTCGATGAATGTGCCGGCGTTGGTCATTATAGGAACAGCTGCCAGCTGCCCTGCAGATGTGACATTGGTCATTGATATAAGTGTGGCCTGCAGCGGCGAAAGCCCGGAGTTAACGCAGAAAATCCCGAATGCAAAAGCCACCGAGAAGTAGCCCAGGCAGATAGGAATGCCGTCTCTGAGTCCTCTTCTTGTCTCGTTCATACATTTTTTATAACACAAATTTTAAATGTATGGTATAGTTATAGAATAATAATGCGTAATAAGAATGAACTGATCAAACGCTATTCTGTCTTCTTCCTCGGAATCGTGACCAACGCCCTGGGTGTGGCTCTTATAACCAGATCCATGCTGGGAACAGGCCCAACAACCTGTATCCCCTATGTGATCAGCCTCTACTTCCCATATTCCTTCGGTACCTTCACATTCCTGTTCAACATGCTTCTTCTGCTGCTGCAGATCATTATCCTGAGAAAACGGTTCAATCCCCATCAGCTCCTGCAGATACCAGCCTCCTTCATATTCTCTGCCACCATCAATAAAAGTAAACATATATGCGGCCGCCCTCCTGTGGGTAATCGCAGGCTGTGTATTCCGGGCCTTCGGAGCCAGCTGCCAGATCATAGCCGATGTGGTGATGCTGTCGGCCGAAGCCTTCGCAAAAACCATGTCCGATGTGACAAACAAGGAGTTCGGCATCTGCAAGCTGGTGTGCGACGCAACCATGACAGCCATAGCCATAGCCCTTTCCTTCTATTTCTTCGGATCCCTCCAGGCTGTGCGGGAAGGTACTCTTATAACAGTGCTCCTGGTAGGTCCTTTCTCCCAGATTTTCATAAGCAAGCTGTTCTTTACAAACCACTATTTCGAGAACGAAGGGGAATTTGTATACCTGGCCAAGTTCAAGCCCCAGGAAGGTAAACGTCTGGTCATAACCATAACCACCGAAGCCGGCTCCAGCGGCCGCAAGATTGCAGAACACCTGGGAAACGCCCTGGGACTCCATATCTACAATAAAGAGCTGGTACACCTGATTGCCCAGGAAGGAAACTTTACCGAAGACTATGTTAGAAAGCACAACGAAAAGCTATACACCAACGGCGCCGAAGCCTTCTTCAAGGAAAGCTACTCCTTTGCCGAAACCGGTTTTGAGCACTACAGACGGCTCTACGAGGCCCAGAAGAAGGTAATAACCAGGCTTGCGGAACAGGAGGACTGCATCATAATCGGCCACTGCTCCAACTTCATACTC
>CADAEX010000090.1 GCA_902787125.1 uncultured Spirochaetaceae bacterium | reverse complement strand
AAGTATGTTTCATCGTGGGGAGTGAATTTTACTTCCTTGCCATTTACAAAAATCTGCATAATATCCTCATTACATTGTAATACTACAATAAAATAATGTAAAAAGGAATATACAAGCCCAGCAAAAGACACATCCCTCGATGGGTGGGTACCCCTCAGATAAGCAAATGCCATACTCACTTTATTCTTTTGAGTGAGTATGGCTTGCTTATTGCTGAGGAGCCCAATATCTCAGGATATGCCTTCTGCTGGGTTTATATTGCTTAATACCAGTTTTTGAAATTTGTTCCGTACTGTTCAGGAGGTCTTGTCCTATCCCTCTGACTCTATACGGAACACAGGGCACAGTTGCTCCGGCAGGCTCCGGAATCTCCATCAAGTTCAAGCAATTCGGAATCACAGTTGAGACAGCTGGAGACAAGAGCGAGGTTGCAAGAGGCGAGTCCCTTGAGATTACCTGCAGCGAGAAAGAGGGAAGCGAGGAGATCGGACTCTGCGACTGGTATATCGGAACAACAAAGGTTGCATCTGGAAAGAGCTTCACATTCAGCCAGACAAATCCGCTCTATGCAGACAGCGTACAGCTTTCAATCACCGTAAGATAACAGACAGATTATAAATAAGAAAGGGCATCCAGAAGGATGCCCTTTTTTTACTTTAAGTTATTTTTCTTCTTTGGTCATCCGCATGATGATGACAGGATAGAGAGTCATGCCTAGGAAAACCATTATAAAGCTGGCCAGCATATTGCCCCAGTGTCCACCGAATGCTGCCACTATGGTATGCCGGGCAAAAAGAGATCTCCAGCTGAAAAGGGCTGTGGAACCTATTACTGTAAGGACAGGAAGATATCTGTGTCCGAATGGAATCTTGTAATGGATATAATGGCGATCGAAATAGTTGCCAAGGGTGAATCCCAGGAAAAGACCGCATGCAGTGAAGGCATCGTTCATCATACGCTGTGGGTCTACCAGCAGCTTGCCATTCACATAATCCATTGGATAAGGCTTAAGCTTTATATATGCAATGATTGCTGCCACAAGGAAAAAACTTGCCAGTGTCAGTATGTCGCACAGCTTGTCTTTTCCTTCCACAGCTTTTTGAATCTTCCCTGCAAGGAATATAATGAATACTGCCTCGGAGAATCCCACAATAACATCCTGAGGAGTATGGACACCCAGGAAATTGCGGGAGAACAGGGTAAGGGCCAATGCAACTGCACATAATACTGCAAGCCACCGCTTCTTATTCCACTGCCATGTCATCACAGAACCATAAACTGCAGTGCCTACCACCGAATGTCCACTTGGAAAGGAATATCCTGTGGCAGCCACTTTTGAATCACCTGCAGGCTCAATCAAGTTTGAGCGGATCCAGGGACGGTAAGCACAGACCGAAAGCTTTATTACGCCGTTAAGCAGATCCACACCTGTCAATGTGCCTAAAAAGCGGTTTCCCCATCTTTTGTCCAGAGACCAGTAGATGACAAATGGCAGGAAGATGATGATATCTACTTAAATAATAAAGAACATCATTGTCACTGTTGCAACAAGTTTGATCCCTGTGCCTGCCATGACTCCAGCAAAGGCTCCAAGTGCTGATTTCAGTGATGCACCTGGGTCTTTGCGGCCAAAGAGAAGTTCCCCTGTCAAGGCGCCCAGAAAACATCCGGTAATCATGCCCACAGTAGTAAAGATTATACCAGCAAGCAGTCCTGCCATCGCGCCCCGGCTTCCAGCCTTGGAGCCTCCTGCCAGTGCTGTGAACTTGGCTGGAATGACATAGTCAAATATGGTCACCGCTGTCTGCAGCTCTGTGGCTTAAGAATGCAAGCAATAAACCTGCCCAGCTTATAGGAGGCCCTGGCAGACCTGGGACAACACTGCCGATTATCCCCGCAATTCCCAGTATGTATGCAATTATAATCAACGCAACTGACATTCGATTATCTCCACAGCATCGGCAATGTATCGCAGGCAGGGACGCTTGGTATAGTAGGCCTCTGAGCGTGGGCTTGGAACAGGGGAGGTTGAGCTTTCTATCCCTTTAAGAAGTTCCCTGCATATTATGCTTCCATTCTTTTCCCGGAACTTTTTTGCCAGATCCTGCATCATCCTGTACTGTTCAGCTCTGCTGACTGTAGGGGTGGAGCATGCAAGTCCCAGTACCATGGCCATAGCACTTACTGTTCCGCATACTTCCGCATCGGGCCCATACCTCCGCCGAAGGATGACGAAAGCTTCATTGCAGTCTGGAAAGAAAGGCCATAATCCTGGCAGAACGCCCCAAGAACAGCCTGGCAGCAGTTGTATCCCTGCCGGAACAATATCTCAGCTTTTTCTGATTTTTCACTCATATTATTTATATTGTATCAAATTCTTCAAAAAAATAATATGATTGACGGCTGATAAATACTTTGGTAGATTATATAGGATGTTTATCCTTAAAACAGATTTGGGAGGAAAACCATGGTTGAAATTATTCCGCGCTGGGAATGGCGCACTTTTGGGATGACTTTCGGAGAAGCCGAGAACCGTATCAAGGCACATGAGTTGGGAACTTTCAAGAAAAGTTCGGAAAAATACATCCTGTCCAAGAACAGCAATGAGAACTGCAAGATAAGGGATGACCTTATGGATATCAAGTCGCTCCGGCAGATCAATGCAGACAAGCTTGAGCAGTGGTATCCTACTATGAAGCTTACCTTTCCGCTTAAAAAAGGAGACATTGAGAACCTTTTCAAGAACTTCTTCAAGGTGGCTGTCCCTGAATTCAAAAGGGAAGAGTATACCTACGAGCAGTATCTGGATGAGCTGGTTTCAAAGTGCGACGACCTGGTGATTGTGGATGTCTACAAGGAGCGCTCAATCTACACTATAGATGATGCTACTGTAGAAATTGCCGAGACCAAGTTCAACGGAGTTCCAAACAGGACTATATGCGTTGAGCATATCGACCCAGCCCTGGTTATGAAGGTGGTCAAGGAGCTTGGAGTGGAAGGCTGCCCGAATATCAACTACCTTAAGGCTATGAAACAGGCTGTGGGTATGCCTGCCTGGGTCTGACAGAAGTGGAGGATACAATGAGCAGAAAAGCAATCATTGATATCGGGTCAAACTCTATCAAGTTCTTTGTGGGAGAGCTTGCAGAAGATAAAACCATAAAGACAGTGCTTGATACCAACGATATAGCACGGCTTGGAGAAGGGCTTGATGCCACTGGGCTTATAAGCGATGCGGCTATGGAGCGGAATGTGGCTTCTGTCGCAGCATTTGCAGCCAAGGCCAGAGAACTGGGTGCAGACCAGATTGTCAGCGTAGGCACCATGGCCTTAAGAAAAGCTGGCAACTCCGGAATCTTTGTCAAGAAGGTAAAGGAGGCCTGCGGTGTTGACGTGAAGATAATTCCCGGCGAGGAAGAGGCCAGGTTGAGCTATCTGGCTATTCTTTCAGGGCTGCCTCTGAATAAGGATGAAGACCTTGTGGTATTTGACACAGGAGGCGGAAGCACCGAGTTCATATACGGCAAGGGGACAGAGATGATTAAACGCTTCTCTGTAAATCTGGGGGCTGTCAGAATTACAGAGAATTATCTTAAGTCAGACCCTGTCACCCTGGAAGAGGTAAAATCTGCCATTGTACAGATAGATAAGGAATTTGCAGAGGCAGGAGTGGCCGGAAAACCAGCACAGCTTGTGGGAATGGGCGGAACTGTTACCAGCATGGGTGCTGTAAAGCATAGGATGGTAAAGTACGACCCTGCTGTAATCCAGGGCTCAAAACTTTTTAAAAAAGATATAGAGGAGCAGATTGCAGTTTTTTCCAGCCGGACTATAGAGCAGCGGAAGGAGCTTCCGGGACTGCAGCCCAAGAGGGCAGATGTCATTCTGGCAGGAGCCTGTATACTTAAAGTCATTACTGACAGGCTGGACGCCGACTTTCTTACAATATCGGACAGAGGCTTAAGGCACGGACTGGCCTTTGACCTGTTCCAGAAATAAAAAAAACTAAAAGGAAGGATAGAAATATGAAAAAGTTTTTAATTGTGTTGATGCTTTGTATTATTGCAGTATCGTTCGTATATGCGGGCGGAAGCGGAGAGAAAGCAACTGCCGGTGCAGCTGAGGACTGGAAGCCTTCAAGACCTATAACAATTATGAACCATGTTGCAGCAGGCGGTGCCATGGACCTCTATTCCAGAAAGTGGGTTGAACTTGCAGCCAAGTACACCGATGCAACATTTGTTGTGGACAATAACTCCGGTGCCAGCGGGCTTACAGCAGGAGAGTGGGTTCTTAACCAGGATGCAGACGGCTATACAATCTTTGCCCTGGCACCTACCTATATTGACGCAGTAATCCAGTCCGAGCTGGACTGTTCGGAGTATGTGGATGGCTTTGAATATGTCTACAACCTTATGGCTGACCCTTACTGTGTACTGGTTCCAACCAATTCTCAGTTCAATACATTCCAGGATCTTATCGAATGGTCTAAGCAGGGCAATGTGATTACTCTGTCTGAGCCTAACTATGGAGCAAAATATATAGATGCTGTCCAGGTTTTCGGTTCAATAAAAGGTGTATCATATAAGGCTATTTCCTACGAGAGCGCAAAAAAGAACTTTGCAGCACTTTTAGGTGGCCAGACTGTTGCTTCTGTAGGTAACCCGGGAGATACCAAAAAGTATGACGTAAGGGCGCTTGTTATCGGAAACCCGACCAAGGTTCCTGGACTTGAGGATATTCCTAACTACAAGGAGCTTGGCTATTCCGAAGAGCTTGACAACATCTCCATGTGGAGAGGCTATGCAGTCAGGAAAGGCTCACCTAAAGGAATGGTGACATGGTTCCAGGGTATCTGCGACAAAGTTGCTGCCGACCGACTTTACGACATCCTCAGCAAGTGTTTGAAAAGATGTTTCACGGTGGAAAATACTAACATGAAAAAGCATTTCGAGTACCTGCTGAAGGAGCAGCAAGAAACGCAGGAATGACAATACCCATGTTTCTGAAACCCCTCAGTTCGCTCAAAGACGAAGAACTG
>CADAEX010000089.1 GCA_902787125.1 uncultured Spirochaetaceae bacterium | reverse complement strand
GAGATGACCGAGGCAGACGGTTTTGTGGGCAACAGGGATTTGTATTCAATACCTGACGCGGTGGAGAAGATAGTCAGAGGAAAGACCAGGCTGATAAGCCCTGCAAAGCCATCGCCGGACTGCTTTGTGGAGCGCAGGACACTCTTCACATTCCCAAGGAGCACCTATATAAAGATTGCGGAAGGATGCAACAACAACTGCACCTACTGTGCTATTCCCCTTATCCGGGGTCAGCTGCGCAGTATCCCTGCGGATATCATCATGGAAGAGATCAGGAGCTTTGTTGAAAAAGGCTTTTTCGAGATAAACCTGGTAAGTCAGGATCTGGCATCCTGGGGTACCGACATAGGACAGGATCTATTATATCTGCTCAGGAGGATATGCCGTCTTAAAGGTGACTTCAGGATCCGCCTTCTCTATATGCATCCGGACAAGTTCAATCCCGGGATTCTTCCGATTTTCAAGAAAGAGAGCCGGCTGATTCCTTACTTCGACATTCCTTTCCAGCATGCCTCCGAGCCTATTCTTAAAGCTATGGGGCGGAAGGGAAACAAAGATAAATATCTCAAGCTTATATCCTCTATCAGGGAGGCACTTCCTGACAGTGTGATCCGATCAACCATGATGCTGGGATTCCCTGGTGAGAAGGATGAGGATTTCCAGTGCCTTATGGAGTTCCTTAAGAAGGCAGAGCTTGACTGGTGCGGCTTCTTCACCTATTCCAGGGAGGAGGGGACCAAAGCTTTCAGCCTTAAGGGGAAAGTGCCTATAGCCGAGGCAGGGCTGCGGAAAGAGCAGGCCCAGGAGCTGCAGAACAGGATTACCGAAAAGCGCCTTGAAAGCTATGTGGGCAAGGAGATAGAGGTGCTGGTAGAGGAGATAATAGCCGAGGAAGAGATAGCTCTGGGCCGCGGATACATGAATGCTCCCGAGGTGGACGGTGCAGTCATACTGCACAGCGGCCTTGCCGCAGACGGCGGTGTAAGGCCCGGCGATGTAGTCCGTGCAAAAGTGATAAAGAGGAACAACATAGATCTGGAAGCGGTAGATGTCAGATTATCTTGAGAAGCTGAATCCAAAACAGTATGAGGCGGTGGTGAACCAGGGGCAGCCCCTTCTGATTCTGGCCGGCGCCGGTTCTGGGAAAACCAGGGTCATAACCTCCAAGATAGCGTACCTGGTGGAGCACTGCGGTACACTGCCATCATCAATACTGGCCGTGACTTTCACAAACAAGGCTGCCGGGGAGATGCGGGACCGTGTTGCCAAATTCCTGGGCTATACCGGGGATATGAAATCCTACGAGCTTCCTATGATCCGCACTTTCCACTCCTTCGGAGCCTGGATCCTGCGGCGCAACAGCGGGTATGCAGGTCTTTCCCCCAACTTCTCAATCTACGACGATTCCGATATGGTGTCCCTTTTGAAAAGTCTGGAAAAATCTGGCTCCAAGCGGGATATAAAGCTATATGCGAATATGATAAGCAGGGCCAAGGACTTCGGCCTTACTCCCGATGATGACCTGACCCAGGTGACTTTTGATCCCGATTTCCCGGCAATATACAAGGCTTATCAGGAAAAACTGGATTCCATAGGCAATGTGGATTTCGGCGACCTTATACTTAAGGCGGTGGAGCTGCTCAAGAACAACAGGGAGATCCGGGACCGCCTTTCCAGAAAGTTCCAGGTTATCCTGGTGGATGAGTACCAGGACTCCAACATTGCCCAGTTTGAGCTTCTCAAGCTGCTGGCAGGTGACGGCAGAAGCCTTACTGTGGTAGGGGATGACGACCAGTCCATATACAAGTTCCGAGGGGCCGAGGTGCAGAACATAATCGGATTCCCTGAATACTTCAGCGGCACAAAAGTGATAAAGCTGGAGCAGAACTACCGCTCCACCGCCCCTATACTCAATCTTGCCAGCGCCGTGGTGGACAAGAACAAAGGGCGGCTGGGCAAGACACTGTGGACTGCCCGCAAAGGGGGCCGGAAGCCGGTGCTGGCATACTTCAGCACAGCTCAGGAGGAGGCCGAATACTGCGCCGCTCTGGTGGCAAAGGACACTGTGGAGACAGCAATCCTGTACCGCACCAATGCCCAGTCCCGGCTTTTCGAGTCTGTGTTCACGAGGCTTAACATACCGTACCGCATTGTAGGTTCCTTAAGGTTCTACGAGCGGGAGGAGATAAAGGATACACTGGCCTGGATGGCTTTCCTGGTGAACCCCAGGGATCAGGTCTCCTTCCAGCGCATAATAAACAAGCCGGCCCGGGGCATCGGCAAGGCTACTGTGGATAAAATATTAGCTGCTGAGGGAGAGGATATAGCTTCCAGGCTGAGAACTTATGTGGCAGGCACCAAGGGGAAGAGCAAGGCAGGTCTTGAGGAGTTCCTTGAGGTCTATGACAGGCTGACAGCTCTCCTTGCCCAGCCGGACGAGAACCTTTCCAGCCTTATCTATGAGATACTTGAAGGTTCTGGCCTTAAGGAATACTACAGGGACGAGGACAGGGAAGAAGGCACTTTCAAGGTGGATAACCTTAACGAGCTTGTGAATGCCGCCTCGGAATTCCCGGCCGGGGCAGAGGGGATAACCCAGTTCCTTGAGAATATAGAGCTTGATTCCGGTGCTGCCCAGACCGACGAGAATGCCCGAGTCACCCTTATAACAATGCACAACACCAAGGGTCTTGAGTTTGACCGGGTGATCATAACAGGCCTTGAGGATGAGCTTTTCCCCGGCCGGGGCAGCGATGACCAGGACGAGATAGAGGAGGAGAGGCGCATTTTCTATGTAAGTATAACCAGGGCCAGGGACCAGCTCTATATGACCTCCTGCCGGCAGCGGATGATATGGGGCAAATCCCAGTTCTGCAGCCCATCACGCTTTCTGGACGAGATTCCGCCCCAGCTGCTGGATATAATAGGGGGCAGCTCTGCAAAAGGGAAAGCAGGTACCGGGTACCGGATAGGGGACTATATCTACAGGGATGATTACGGTGTGGGTGTTGTGGTGAAAAGCTGGATTGAGGCAGGAGAGCCTGTGGTTGTGGTGCGGTTTGAGTCAGGCCAGTATGCCAGGTTCCTGACCAACTATACTAAGCTGGAGAAGATAAGTCCCTGATCAGACCTTATGGTAAGCATAGAGCAGGAAAGTAAGGCCTAAAAGAAGGCACATTCTTCCCAACAGCCTGATATGCCTTATATGCTTTGCATGGAATGCGTCCCACCACTCAGGATTCTTAGGGTTGTGAGGGAAAGCCTTGAATTCCATGAGAAAGCCAAGCATAGCTATAAAAATCAGGATACTGCCAAGTGTCATTTTAACAAGAGGATTCATACTGACACTATACCTGTTTAATCCTTTTTCTTCAAGTTCTCGAAAAGCTCATCGATCTGGGCTTTCCTTTTGTTGAACCGTTCCAGTTCATTCTTGGTCAGGTTCCTCTCCGGAGGGGACTTCACAGATGCAGGGTTTATCTTCACATCGTTGAATATCACCTCATAGTGCAGGTGAGGTCCTGTGGACATGCCGGTGGTGCCGATATATCCTATTATCTGTCCCTGCTTCACCCGCACTCCCTTCTTGATTCCTTTGCCATAGGCATTCATATGTCCATACAGGGTCTTATACCCGTTGCTGTGCCGCAGTATTATGCAGTTTCCATAGATGTCGAACCAGCCTGCCAGCTCCACAGTGCCGCTTCCCGATGCCAGGATAGGTGTATTGAGGGGTGCTGCGAAATCCAGCCCCTTGTGGAAGGATTCATAGCCATACACAGGGTTTGTCCGCTTTCCGTAGGTGGAGGAGATCCTGGCATTGGCCACCGGGGTCTTGAGCAGTGTCTTGCGCACACTCTTTCCCTCTGAGTTGTAATAGTCATATTCATTGCTGTCTGTGACAAACCCGTACAGGTTAAGATCCGAGAAGTTGGTCTTGAGGGCTGCATATGCAACAGGACCGTGCTTTGCCACAGTGCCGTCATCTTTCACAAAGTCGTAGTAAAGAACCTTGAACCTGTCCCCTTTACGGATATCGCGCTGGAAATCCACATCAAAGGAGAAGATGCGGAACAGCTCCATTATTTTTGACCCTGCTACTCCTGCAGCAGACATATCGTTATAAAAACTGCTCTCTATAGATCCTTCTGCCGCAACTGGCACCATCCGGAGAGAGAGTTTCTCGGGATAAGATTCATAGGCATAGCCGTTGTACTTTACAACTACATCCTCGTCATAGTCCGAGGAGAGGCGCATCTCCATAAGCCGTTTCTCAGGCTCATTCTCCACTTTTATAAGTATTTTCTGGTTGGGATAAATATGTTTAAGGTTATAGTGGGCGGAGAGGGCTTTTGTGGCCTCAGCAATCTGCTGTCCCGGGATTTCCTCGTCTCTCAGCAGGGAAGAGAGGTTCCCTCCCTTGGGGACAGTAAGCTCTTTTTCTTCTGCAGGAAGCAGGGCAGCTGTGATCAGCATGGAAAGAATGATGATGCATTTTGCCAGTACATGCCTCATTCTTATATATTACCATATTCTTATATGCTTGACAATTTACATTTTTTGTGGGTAAACTGTACGAGCCTTTGGAGAGATGTCCGAGCGGTTTAAGGTACAATCTTGGAAAGGTTGCGTATCGAAAGGTACCGGGGGTTCGAATCCCCCTCTCTCCGCTTTTCAGCCAGGCACTGTGCAATTGAGCTCCGCCCAACCCCGTCAGGATCGGAAGGTAGCAGCGGTAAGCGGTAGCCAATGTGATGCAGTCTGCTTGGCTGTTTTTATTTCAGCAGGGTTCCTATGCACTGACCCATTTTGACAGGTGTCTCGAAATAATTCTTATTTACCTGAAGCTTATCTTTCTCTACAAGAAGTATGACAGTTGAGCCGCCATATTCAAAGTAGCCTTTCTCCATGCCGCGTTCTGCTTTTCCCTCCTGCTCCAGGTTCACGATACGGCCCACCAGCATGGCCCCCACCTCCATCTGTACCACTTTGCCGAATTCCTTTGATTCAATGAGTGTGTATTCCCGGCAGTTCTGGGCAAAGACAGGGAATGTTTCCAATGCTGTCGGGCGT
>CADAEX010000088.1 GCA_902787125.1 uncultured Spirochaetaceae bacterium | reverse complement strand
GCCTTGTGCCGTGGTCTGTCCAGTACTACAACTGTAATATCGCCTACGCTCTTGTCCAGAGCCTTGGCAGCAGCCTTCAGGTTGTCGGTGACAGAGGCGTCGAGGAAAATCTTGCCCTTGCACTTAGGACCTGCTGCGATTTTATCCATATACATATCTGGAGCATTGAGCAGTGTTCCCTTAGGAGCCATAGCCAGGGTAGTGATGGCACCAGGCATACCTTTTGCCACCAGGTTGGTTCCTTCCAGCGGGTCTACTGCAATATCAACTGCAAAGTCGCCTTCGTCCCATTTACCCACCTTCTCGCCGATGTAGAGCATAGGAGCTTCGTCCATCTCGCCTTCGCCGATTACAACGGTTCCTGCAATACTTACAGAGTCAAACATTGCACGCATAGCCTCTGTTGCGGCACCGTCTGCAGCTATCTTGTCACCTTTTCCCCACCAGCGGGCACTGGCAATAGCAGCGTACTCTGTGATTCTTGCTATTTCCATAGAGAACTCTCTGTTCATTTTTTCCATATAAGTACTCCTAAAAATATTATTAATTACTTTATATTATATACCACTATCTGTAATATGTCAAAATCTATTAAGGTTTTTGACAGGGTGCCGATAAAAAGAGAAAGGTGTCTCTATATGAGTAAAAAACTGCTTTTTGTATTTACATTATTGTTTGTCACAACTTTAGCGATGGCCGCAACAACTTATACCATGAGGAAAGGGGATAATCTCTCCACGGTAGCCCAGAAATACGGGGTTTCTGTATCTGACATCATCAAAGCGAACAACATAAAGAATCCTAACAAGGTCAATGTGGGAACCAAGCTCATAATTCCTCCGAAGACAACTAAGTACACAGTTCAGAAGGGCGACACCCTTACCGGAATTGCAAAAAAATATGGTACTACTGTTGCAGCGCTCAAGAGTGCAAACAATATCAAGGACACCGATAAACTCTATGTGGGAAAAATACTGACAATCCCTGGCGGCAGCAGCTCCAACACAAATATAAAGCCTGCAGTCACCACAGCTCAGAAGCCGGCTCCGAAACCTGCTGCCAAACCGGCTGCCAAGCCTGCAACAACTGCTCAGAAACAGACTGCTCCTGTAAACGAGAAAGCTCCATACTTCTGGCCTGCAGAAGGGCCGAGGGAGCCTCTGACAGGCAAGCTCAAGGGAACCATGATATCCACCGGAAAGAATGCAGTAGTTCACTCTGTATCTACCGGAACTGTAAAATATGTAGGGCAGTACCGTGGAATGGGGCAGGTCATACTTGTGGAGAATAGCAGCGGTTATCTTTATATCTATGGCGGAAATGAGGATACTATGGTCAATATCGGGGACAAGGTAAGCCCTGGAACAGAGATAGGAATTCCTCTTGCAAATATGGAAACAGGTAAATCTGTTGTCTATTTCTGTGTATGGAAAGATGGTAATCCTGTGGATGAGCGCAAGGCTCCGAGAACCTAAGCCTGTTCTTTGTTTTCTTCAGGATTTTCCTGCTTGACTTCGGCTGCCGGCTCTTTTTTCCCGAATATCTTCTTGAAGAAAGCTTTTATCTTTAGCCATATCCTTATGAAGATATTCTTCCGGCGCAGCTTCTGAAGCTTCTTATAAGCCTCTGCCAGGTCTGCATCATCAAAGGCAAGCCGCTGTACATTCTCGTCAATCTCAATAGCCAGCATATCGGCTTTGTCATGTATCTCGATTATAGTTGCATTTATCTTTGTCCATCCCAGCTTCTTGGCTGCAGTAAGCCTGCGGTAGCCTGCTATAAGCTCCATTCTGGAGTTCAGGATGATAGGGTTGAGCTGGCCGATCTTGTCAAGGCTTTCCATCAGCGTTGTAAGGTCGCCTTCATCTTTACGGGCTCTTTTCTTTATGATTATATCTTTGATATTGACCTGCACAGCATCCTCCTTCCTTGATTATAGCAAGAGAATTGGCAATTTGCAAACTAAAAAGTATCAGAAGTTGTCGAAAAGGTTATCCTGAAGCCGCTGCAGCAGCTCATTGTTCCTCTGCTTCTCGAATTTATGAAGTGTGCAGAATGTCTTAGGCTCGGTTCCTGAGATAAAGATTTCTCTGCGCTGTCCGTCGGTGCAGTCGGCAGTAGGAATCATACCTGACTTGCTGCATACAGTAACCTCGGTTATTCCTGCAGGGCGTGGGAAATCGGCCGGTGGCATCTCCTGAGCATTTGCCAGATGGATATCTTTCATTACATTTGCCCATACCGGACCTGCGGCAGTTGCTCCTGTCTGGTTGAGTCCCAGTGAATTGCCCGGCATGTCGAAGCCGAACCATACTGCAGTGGTTATATATGGAGAGAATCCCACAGTCCAGGCGTCGGACCAGTTCTGTGTTGTTCCGGTCTTTCCGGCAAACGGCATAGGGAATCCTCCCACAGCCCGTCTTCTGTTGGCCAGAGTTCCTGTCTCCACAGTGCTCTTCAGAAGGTCTACCATGACATATGCGGCCTGTGGAGATAGAATCTGCCGTTTGTCCCCAGCCTCACGCTGCTCTATACGAAGATCTTTCTCAGGCTCGAACAGTATCTTGCCGTTTCTGTCCTCTATAAAGCGGATTCCTATTGGAACCACTTCCTTGCCCTGGTTTGCAAAGGTTGCGAAAGCCCGTGCCATCTGGATGGGGGCAATTCCTATGATTCCCAGTCCCAGAGGATATTTGCGGGGGAATGTCTTGGCTATCTGTGCCGGATCGTTTATTCCCAAAAGTCTGGATGCCCTGTTGATAGCGGCGTCAAAACCTACCATGTCAAGAACTTCGATGGATGGCACGTTCATGGAGTTGGAGAGAGCTTCCCGCACAGTGGCGGTGCCCTGCCATTCGCCCAGGAAGTTGAGAGGGGTATACGGAGAACCGTCGTCATTCATAAAGGCCATAGGCTTGTCCAGAAGCATGGTGGCCGGTGTTATTATTCCCTTTGAGATGGCGGCAGAGTAGTATAGAGGCTTGAAGGATGATCCCGGCATTACCTTTGCCTGTACAGCCCTGTTGAACTTCTTGACCTCAAAGCCGCTTCCTCCCACCATAGCCTTTATATGGCCAGTCTCGTTCTCCAGAATTATCAGGGCTCCCTCGATGGTGGTCTTGTTCAGCTTTGCCTGACCTTTGGAATAGGAGAGCTTTGATACGAAGTTGATGGATTCGGAGTCAAAGAGCAGGGATACAGTCTCCAGGATCGGGGTTATCTCCTCCTGGAAAATGCGGTTTGAATATTTGCGCTGCTGGACACCTGTTGCCCTGATTGCATCTATATTATAGAGAAGTGAAAGGGCTTCCACGATAGGTGCGAACTCCTTATCCACATAGGATGTGCGGTTTCCGCTGCTTTCCTGATATTTCTTGTTGAAATTGTAAATACCGTCCTGCATGTACTTGTCTGCAGTCTTCTGATAGCTCAGATCCAGGGTGGAGTGTATGATAAGACCATCCCGCAGATAGTCCATCTTGCCGAAAAGCATATCCTCCAGTTCCTGTCTTATATATTCGCTGAAGTATGGAGCCTTGTCATTCTTTACCAGATAAGCATTCTCGCTGGTGGAGCGGAGTGGGTCGTAGATATCGTTCCAATACTGCTCAAAGGAAAGGTCTGTGGCTTCCTGTGTGGCGTAGTTGGCTTTTACAATCTGATCCAGAACCTCACGCTGAAGAACCTTGGCTCTGTTAGGATGCTTTATAGGGGAGTAGCGGGCCGGGTTTGCCAGCTGGATAACCAGGATAGCAGACTCAGCAATACTTATATTGCGTGCTGAATGTTTAAAATAGAACTGGGATGCAGCCTCGACGCCATATGTGGTATGGCCGAAGTAGGACTCGTTCAGGTACATCTCAAGGATTTCGTTCTTTGTAAGGTTTTTCTCCAGCTGGAAGGCCCACCATAGCTCGATAAGCTTTCTTTTTATTGTCTTTAGGGAACGGTTCGCATAGTTGGCACCTGCCACCTGCTGAGTAATGGTGCTTCCTCCGGAGACATAGCGGTTAAGTGCGATATTCAGGGCAGCCCGGACTGTTCCCTTGAAGCTGAAGCCCTTGTGCTGGAAGAAATTCTTATCCTCTCTTGTGATAATAGCGTAGATAAGCTCCTTTGGAAGCTCATCCACCGGGATAATGTCACGCTTCTGCTCTGCAAAGAACTCTGTTATGACGTCACCGTGGATATCAAGCAGGGTGGAGGGGAGCGAAGGCTGGAACTCCTTGAGCATATCTGCTTCAGTGACATGGCGGTTTCCTGCGTAGATTGCGCCGAATCCGAAGCCTGCGATACAGCAGCCGATAGCAATGATAGTAATGAAAAATATAATGAAGAATTTACTTGCCCGTGAAAATCCCATATATAAATAATTTATAAAATATAAAGACAATAATCAAGCATTTAATATTCTGTCTGTCAAATAAAAAAAGGGACTTCCGCTGGGGAAGTCCCTCTCCGTGAAATGTTGGTGCCGTCTGGTCACGGGGTTACTGTAATGCACTTGGAGGCTGACTTGGCCAATGTGCCGTCTGCGCTCACTGCGATGCATGTCACGTCATACATCCCTGGGTATGCGCAGCTGAGCTCATACACGGAACCTGTCTCGCCTTCCTGGAGCATTCCGTTCACGTACCACATGAGCCTTGCGCCTTCTGTAGCCACGGCAGTGATAGCTGTTGTCATTGTCTCTCCCTGCTTAGCCTCGTCAGCGCCCTCGAGTGTCACTCTTACCTCGGGGATGACGATGGAGAAGGAAACAGGTCTTGCAGGAGCACCATTGCCTGCGCCTGCGATGTCGGTCTTGCTCACCTTGGAAGCCTGTGCGTCATAGCTGCCTGATCCGCCTGCCACATTGCAGGAGCAGAAGAGCGCTCCCATCACCAGAGCCATAACCATCATCTTAACTGTCATTTTAAAGTTTTTCATTTCCTTCTCCTTTCAAGTAACGTTTCACCAACGTTTCCGTTTACAATACCAACATTACTACACCGTTACTAAGTTGTCAATAGTAACGCAGAAGAAATTTTGCAGATTTATGAAACTTTTTTGCAAATAGCTATAACGCAAGGACTTAACAA
>CADAEX010000087.1 GCA_902787125.1 uncultured Spirochaetaceae bacterium | reverse complement strand
CTCTCTTTACTTCAAATACAGAAGTCACATCAGATCTTACCGTATATGCAAAATGGACTCCGATTTCTCAGAACACAGGAGTCCGTCTCAGCTTCTCCATTGCAGGCTTTAAGGATGCCCGGGTTCCAAGCCATCTGTTCCAGAACAATACGCCGGAATTAAATGCTACATATTATTATAAAGCAACGCCTCGCTGGACCGATGATTTAAAAACTGCTGTGGGAGCGACCGAAGATTTTGTCCAGCTTCCTTACAGTTACAGTATTAAGACCCGTACTGTCGATATGGGATTCTTTGCACCTGGTGCCTGGGATTTTGATGTGAAAGTTGTTTCTGCCAATGGAATTACTCTATATGAGAAAAAGATCCGCAACTTTGATGTGAATTCTAAGATCAGTAATATTGAGTTCGGGCTTGAGAAACGCTATGAAGGGACCGGTACCCTCCGGATCAATGCTGTTGCTGATTCTGTGAACAGCAGCGGAGGTATGAATATTTCCTACAGGGGATTAAGATCTTCCGGTACTATTATAATTCCTATATCAGAGTCAGAGCCAGGGCCTGACGGAACAGTCAGCTTCAAGACAACCCTATCCCTCCCACCTGGTTTCTATGCAGTCAATCTGACTCTGTATGACGAGAAAAAGAGCAAAGCTGTTAAAACGGGCTATATCGAAGTATTCACAGATGAGACATCTGTACTCAATGGTACTGTATATAAGGATATATGGATGGCAGAAGGCTATACCGATGTGGGAGTGGCAGGCGGTTTCCTGTTGGCAGGGAAGAAGAAGCTTGGCATGATAATCTCCACCTATGGAAACAGCCAATCGGACACCTGGAGATTTACGGCCAGCCAGACAGAAGATTCGGATGAAATCGGGACCTATGTATGGTATGTTAATGGAATCCGGCAGAATATGACCGGTTCGGAATTTATACTTCGCAATATAAATTCAGGCAGTTATCTGATCAACTGTTTTGCGGTGGATAAAACCTTCAGCTATATTGTGGGTGCCAGCCTGACTATTCCTGTTGAATAAAATCTCGTATTATTTCTTTTTCTCAGGGTGAGCGCTGAAATATTCGTTCCACTCAGTGAGCTGGTCGTCATCATGGACAACATAAGCTTTCTTTGCACATTCGGCCAGATAGTGGTCGGACCAGGCGTCGCTGTAGAATTCATCGATTACATCAGTGCTGAACTGCTTCTTGAAGTTGTCCAGCTTGTAAGGTCCTATGGCGAACATTCCGCTTACTATCTTGCCTGTATGCTTGTCCATATCGGTGGCAACCAGGTGCTTTAGCCCCAGCCGTCTCATTGCAGGCTCCATCAGGAATGCAGGTGTACCACTTGCCACGATATCCTCCGGGTCTTTGACAGCCATATACCAGGGCTTCATGTACTTCATCACGGAATCCCAGTAGCCCTCAAGCACCTCATCCAGATTCTTGATCTTGCGGAGGAATTTGTAGTGTCCCTGGCGTGCAGTTGTCTTGTTTATGATCTTGAGTCTGAGGAGAATCTCCCACCACCACCAGTTGATGTGATACCAGAAGAATCCCTTCTGATGGAATATATAATCAAAGAACCGGTCTTCTGAATCGCCGGTGAACATAGTCTCGTCAAAATCATAAACTTTCATGCTATGTGACCCCCGGATGAATAGTATCATAACTAGTAATATAAAACAATTATTTTATTAAATCTCTTCTATAAATTACGAATTTTTTCTATAATGGAAGGACAGGAGATAAAAATGGAAATCGACATAAAGAACCTTCATCCATTGGAAATCAAAGTTCTTCTCAACTATAAGGGAGACGAGATCACTGCAGAGCAGATCGGATCCCAGCTTGGCTTCGAGAGCCAGAGCAACCAGATCTTCAGCTGGCTGTCGGGCAAGGAGCTTATCAAGGAGAAGAGCAGGACATTAAGGACTATCTACGAGCTTACTGAGCTTGGAGCTGAATATAAGGCAAAGGGAACCCCTGCAGAGCGTATCCTGGCTCTGGTCAAAGAGAAGGGTGCCATGAGCCTGCCCGAGATTGCACAGGCACTTGGGCTTGAGAACAAGGATGTGGGAACAGCATTCGGTCAGCTCTCCAAAGAGGGAATTCTGGCTATGGATGCCGAGAAGAAAGCTTCTGTGAAGAACGGCGAGCCATCTGCTTCCATGAAGGCTGTAAGAGCACTGCTTGAGAAGGGTAACCAGATTCTTGATTCCGACCTTTCCGACGACGAGAAGAAGGCTATGGCCACTGTCAGCAAGAAGCGTGGTGCCGCAGCTGCTCCTTTCAAGGTGATTGAGCGGGAGGATCTGGTCTACGAGTTCACCCAGGCCGGCCTTGATGCAAAGAAAATGCTCCAGGACAAGGGAGTGACTGGTGATGAGATCGGTGTTCTTACCCCTGAGATGCTTAAGAAGGGCGACTGGAAGGGCAAGGCTTTCAGAAGCTACAATGTGAATACACCTCCTGCACGGCTTATAATAGGCCGCCACAACCCATATACCGTATTCCTTGACAGCATCAAGGACAAGCTGGTCTCCCTGGGCTTTGAAGAATATGACGGACCGCTGGTGGAGGCTGAGTTCTGGAACTGCGATGCCCTCTTCATGCCACAGTTCCATGCAGCCCGGGATATCCACGACGTATATCACGTCAAGACACCTACAATGGCAAAAGAGATAGAGCAGCCATACCTGGACAGAGTGGCAGAGGTTCATAAGAACGGATGGACCACCGGAAGCCGTGGCTGGGGTTATGAGTTCGACCGGAACTTCACAAAGCGCCTTATCCTTCGGAGCCAGGGAACAGTCCTTTCTGCAAAGCAGCTTCACAAGGCTAACATTCCGGGCAAATACTTCGGAATCGCACGGTGCTTCCGTTACGACAAGGTTGATGCAACCCACCTTTCCGACTTCTACCAGACCGAGGGAATTGTGCTGGGCAAGGATGTGAACATGAAGACCCTGCTGGGACTTTTGAAGATGTTCGCTGTGGAGTTTGCCGGAGCCACCGAGGTTATGTATGTTCCTGGCTACTTCCCGTTCACAGAGCCTTCTGTTGAGATTCACGTCAAGCACCCTGTGCTGGGCTGGATCGAGCTGGGCGGTGCAGGAATCTTCAGACCAGAGGTCACCAAACCTATGAATGTGGATGTGCCTGTGCTGGCATGGGGTATCGGAATCGACAGAATGGCCCTTATGTCACTGGGCCTCAACGACCTGCGTGAGCTTTTCTCGCCTGATATCGAGAATGTACGCTTAAGAAGGAGTAAATAAGATGCCAAAGATTGAAGTTTCTGCAAAAGCTCTTTACAAATATATGGGAAAAAAGGTCACAGGACAGGAGTTCATCGATCTTATCCAGTGTGCAAAGGCAGAGCTTGACGAGGAGGATGGGGACACCCTCAAGATCGAGCTTAACGATACAAACCGCCCAGACCTATGGTCCACCGCAGGATTCGGCCGGCTTCTGAAGCTGTACCTGGGTGGCAAGATTCCTGAGTATCCTTTCTTCTCCCGCAAGGGTGACATCAAGGACAACGGGGGCCGGGAAGTTCACGTGGACCCATCCATCAAGGATTACCGCCCTTACGAAGTATGCTTCATGGTGAAAGGCAAGGAGGGAATCTCCGAGGAAGGTCTCAAGGACATTATCCAGACTCAGGAGAAGCTGTGCTGGAACTATGGCCGCAAGAGAAAGTCCATAGCCATGGGCGTTTTCCGCAGCGATATGCTCAAGTTCCCTCTCAAGTACTATGCGGCAGACCCTGACAAGACCAAGTTCGCACCATTGGGCTTTGAGGAGAAGATGACACTGCGCCAGATTCTGGAGAAGCATCCAAAGGGAATCGAATTCGGCCATATCATCAAGGATTTTCCGGCATACCCATACATCACTGACTGCGACGGCAACACCCTGAGTATGCCTCCTGTAATCAACTCCAACGAGAGCGGCGCAGTGGAAGTGGGCGACAAGAACCTGGTGGTTGAGATCACTGGAACTGATATGCCTTCACTGGTTCTCTCCGCGTCAATCGTAGCCTGCGATCTGTACGACTCAGGCTTCGAGGTGCTCCCTGTAAAGGTTGTATATCCATATGACACACCTTTCGGAAGAGAGCTGACTATTCCATACTATTTCCAGGAGCCTGTTACTGTTGACGTGGCATATGTGAACAAGCTGCTGGGCGAGAAGTTCACTGCTGATGAGGCTGCAGAATACTGCCAGAAGATGGGAAGCAGGACCAAGGTTGAGGGCGACATCATCACAGTCTACCCGCCGGAATACAGAAACGACTTCCTCCACTCTGTGGATGCTATCGAGGATATCATGATTGGAAGGAACCTCAAGAACTTTGTTCCTGAGATGCCATCTGACTTCACAAAGGGAAAGATCTCTGACGAATCCCAGTTCGGCCGCCAGGTCAAGAACATCATGGTTGGTCTGGGATACCAGGAGATGACATACTGCTATCTGGGCTCTGCAAAGGATTTCATCCAGAAGATGAACATCACACCGGAGAAGGTTGTGCAGATTGCAAACCCAATGAGCGAGAACTTCGAGTTTGTACGTCCATCTGTCCTGCCATGCCTTTTGAACTCAGAGTCTATCTCCAGCAACGCAGTGTATCCCCATAACATCTTTGAGATCGGAAAGATTGCACTCATCAACCCAGAGGAGAACTACGGCGTAAGCACAATCAATGCGCTGGGCTTCCTCTCTGCTGACAAGGATACAACATTCAACACCCTTAACTCCCAGATCACAGCACTGTTCTACTACATCGGAGCAGAGTACACCCTCAGGGAGGCCGAGGATCCGCGGTTCATCACAGGACGCTGTGCCAAGGTCATCTCCGGTGGAAAGGAAGTGGGAATCATGGGAGAGATCAATCCTGTGGTTCTTGAGAACTGGGGTATCCAGGTGCCATGTGCCGCATGCGAGCTGAACCTGGACATCATTCTTGCAGACAAGCAGAAGTGAGGTGATTATGGACGTTAAGATCAAAGCTGTTCAGGCAGTGATTCCTGAGGATTCAAATATCATCGTGGGACAGTCCCATTTCATCAAGACTGTGGAGGACCTGGAGGAGAT
>CADAEX010000086.1 GCA_902787125.1 uncultured Spirochaetaceae bacterium | reverse complement strand
AATTCCCTATCAGCATGAAGCTTGAGATTGGTGAAAGCCATGAGGTTACCGAGAAGGCCACAATGTCCTTTGACATAACCGTGACCGACATGCTGGACAAGGAGATAATCTTCAGGGGCACCGTCACATCCGAAACCGAGGAAAGCACCGAGGCAGGCTGTGTGGATGCCATCTTCAGCGATGTGGCAAGCAAGACTGTGAAGAAATATTTTGTCAAATAACCGGAGGAAAACATGAGAAAAACAATAATCCTTATGCTGGCCTTACTGATGATATGCACAATCTTCGGTTTTGCCACCCCTGCAAAGAGCGCTCCTCTGTACGACAAAGTCCTTATCTACTGCAAATTCGACGACATGAATTACCGCAAGCAGCTTGAGGGCAAGTTTCTCAAGTACTTCAAGACTAATAAGATCACTGCTGCCAAGAGCCTTGAACTGATGCCTCCCCTCAAGGAGTACACAGCCGAGGATATCGACAAAATCATGAAGGACAACGGCCTGGAGACCCTGCTGGAGATAAAGCTCCTTGACTGCAAAGTGACTTCCGAGGATGATGCTCTGGTAGGCACAAAGCTGTTCAAGGTGTACGCAAAGAACTGGAGCACACTGGCCTCTGCAAAGATGGAGCTTGATGTGACCATAACAGACAAGAAAACCGGAGAGACTGCCTTCAAGGAAACTTTCAAGGAAGAGGAAGCTGAGGACAGCGTGAAGGAAGCTGTTGACGAGCTCTTCGACAACTTCGCTTATAAAACAGTAAGAAGACAGTTCCTGGGGAAGAAGAACTGACAATGAAGCGGTCGTGCGCAAAGCTCCTCCTTACAGCTGTATTCATAGCCCGGGGATCCAGTTTCCTCTTCTCCAAGAGCCTGATGGGCACCATGAGCCCCATGAGCATACTGGCGGTGCGTTTCATCCTGGCCTTCCTGGTGCTGGCTGTGGTGTTCTATAAACGGCTGCGGCATCTGGAGAAAGCAACAATACGGGGCGGCCTTATCCTGGGGGCTCTCTACACCATCTGCATGATATTCGAGATGTACGGCCTCCGCCTTGTGGACTCGGGAGTAAGCGCCCTTATAGAGAACATGGCAATCCTGTTTGTCCCCCTGTATGTGGCACTGTGGACCCGCACCTGGCCCAAGGCCAAGACCCTCTTCTGCGCTGTGATGGCCATAGCCGGAGTGGGCCTTCTCTCTATAAGCCAGATGAGCCTGGACAACGGCGGTCTGGGCATTTTCCTCATAATCTGCGCCGCCCTCACCTACGGTTTCTGCATAATCGCAACCGAGAAGGTGTCCAAGAAAGGAGACCCGGTGGCCATAGGTATTTTGCAGCTTGGGATCATGGGCTTCTTAAGCCTGATCGTGGCACTTTTCACCGAAGGCTTTGCCCTGCCCCAGACTCAGAGCCAGTGGACCATGCTCCTGTTCCTGGTCCTTATCTGCAGCTGTTTCGGTTTCACATTCCAGCCGGTGGGACAGAAATATGTGTCGGCTGAGACCGCCGCTGTACTTACAGTCATCAACCCGCTGACAGCAAGCATCATGGGAGTTGCCATAGCCCACGAAGGGCTCACCCTCTCCAAGGGAATCGGCTATGTTGTTATATTACTTGCACTTTTGATATATAATAGAGGCAGCAGATCTGCATCATAAAAGGGAGGAAAGATGAAAAAATCCAAGTTATTTATCCTGATCACAACTGTAATACTGGTATGTGCACTTGCCACAAGCTGTGCCACCACACAGGCTTCCGGCGCATCCGGGAAAGAGGCTCTTTCTCTGTGGAACGACGAGGCTCCGCTCAAGAAAGCTATCACAGAATATGTGGAGGCAACCACAAAGAAAGGTTCTGCCGACTTTATCCCGGTTGAGCACCGCATTGCAGTCTTTGACCTGGACGGCACATTGTTCTGCGAGACTCACCCAACCTACTTTGACCTCCAGCTGTTTATACACAGGGTGCTTTTTGACCCCAGCTACAAACCTACCAAGATGCAGCACGATTATGCCAAGGAAATCGTAGATACCGGGAAGCTTCCTCCTCTGAGCAATGCCTACGAGAAGATGAATGCCTCTGCATATGCAGGAATGACACTCAAGGAGTTTGATGACTATGTGCGCTCCTTCATGGAGACAGACCAGCCTGGATATGAGAACCTGAAGAGAAAGGATGCCTTCTACAAGCCTATGGTGCAGCTAATCAACTATCTGACCGCAAATGATTTCACTGTATTTTTATCAAGCGGCACCGACCGGTTCATACTCCGGCCTCTTACAGAGGGGACACTGCATCTTCCAATGCACCAGATCATAGGATCTGACAGCCGGATAGTAGCAGCCGGACAGGGAGACAAGGACGGAATGGATTACCTGCTTCCACAGGGAGAGGATCTTAAGCTTTCAGGATCCAACATAATCAAGAACCTGCAGATGAACAAGACCGCCACCATCGTGAAGGAGATCGGAGTGCAGCCAGTCCTGGCCTTCGGAAATTCCATGACCGATGCCAGCATGATGAACTATGCCCTCTCAAACCCTAACTACAAGTCTCTTGCAGCCATGGTGCTCTGCGATGACCTGGACAGAGAGTACGGCAAGCTGGATAGAGCAAAGAGTGATGCAGAAAGTTGTAACAAATTCGGCTGGATTCCTGTTTCTATGAGAAACGACTGGAAGACAATCTATGGCGACAATGTGAAGAAAACCGAGTAAACGCCATAAACCGGGAGGTCTTGATGAAGAAAATCGTAATTTTTCTATGTGCAGTTTTAATTTTATGCTCGTCTTGTGATAAAAATAGTAAATTTATCAGCGTAACTGGTACAGGAAGTGTCACTTTCGTGCCAAATTTGGTAAAATTTTCACTGACTGTACGGCAGACTGACCCGGTTCTGGCTAATTCTGTATCAAAAACCAAGAATGAAGTGGTTAAAATACTGGATATCTGTGCAAAATTTGGTGTGAAGGAAGAAGATATAAAGAGCAGCTGGATAAGCACCAACCAGGAGTTCCACTGGCAGACAGACAAGAAGGTGTTTGACGGCTACGCCTCCAACCAGACCACAGATATCATATTCAGGGACCTGGACAAGCTGGAGGAGTTCACTTCCCGGCTGATGATGCTGGATATAGCGAATATGAACAGGATGGAGTTCGACCACTCGGACCGCACTGGCTTTGAGTCGGAGGCCAACCTGGTGGCACTGGACAACGCCAAGGAGGCGGCAGCCAAGATGGCAGAGCGGATGGGAGTCAAGCTTGGGGATGTGCTCTACATCTCAGATTCAGGGGTGGATTACTCAGGCTACCGGGAGTTCTCCAACGCACCTATGATGTATGCGAAGGCTGCCGCCGACGGCGGAGTTGTGGCTTCACCTGGAATACTGTCTGTGACCCGGAATGTGCTGGTGAAGTTCGCCATAAAATAAGTTCTCCTGATGAACGCATACTATGTGGATTTCCATACCCATCTCCACGCCTACCCTGACCACAGTCAGGTGGCAGAGGAGATCGGGGAGCATAAGATCATAACTGTAGCCGCATCCATGGATATCGAATCATACAAAGCTACAAAGAGAATAGCCCAGGGCAGCCCCTGGGTCATTCCCACTTTCGGCATACACCCGGAGAAAAGCGACACTGTGACTTCCCTGGCCAGCCTGGACACATATCTGGATGAATCCCCTATAATCGGGGAGATAGGCCTTGATGAGTGCTGGTGCCGCCAGGTGCCGCTGCCGGTGCAGGAAAAGGTGTTTGAGTATATTCTGGACCACTGCCACCGCAAAAGGAAATACTGTGTTATTCACACCAAGGATGCAGAGGCCAGAGTGCTGGAAATGCTGAAAAGCTTTCCAGATGCAAAGCCCATAATACACTGGTACGACGGTCCAGCTGATATTTTCAGGAAGATGTTGAACAAAGGATATTACACTACTTTCGGGTGTCAGGTGTTCTACTCAGACTACATAAAGGAACTTCTGAAGATGACCCCTATGGAACAGGTTCTGTCCGAGACTGACAATCCGGACAGCGAGAAATGGCTGGGAGGCACTGATGACACTCCCCTGCTGATACACCGTGTTGTAAGGGATATAGCGGCGGTCAAGGGTATCAGCGAAAGCGCCTGCTGTAAAACAATCTACGGAAACAGCAGGAAAATTCTGGCAAGGGTCAGATCAAGTAGATTACTTAAGAACAAAGCATTTAAATTTACTTGAACAACCACCACCTGCAACTGCATCAAGCTTAATATTGTCAAGCTCTATATTCTGTAACTCATTAAAATATGCTTCTGCTTGTTCTTTGGTCAGCCCGATGTCATATTTTTTAGCAAGTTCTATGAGTTCTTCTGGCGTCTTGCACGCCATTGCTTTAGTCATCTGCTCTTTTGTGAGTGAGTTTAAATCAAGTTTTTCCATTTATTGTCCCTGAGCTATCAATCATAAATACTTTTTTCAATATATTCGGAGCAATGTTTTTGTGGCTTCATTCTTCCCCCGGCAACCTTATCAAGGGTTTCTTGGTTAAGTTCTACATCCTGTAGTTCTTCAAGATAAGCCTCTGCCTGTTCCTTGGTAATCTCGATGCCTGCTTTCTTGGCAAGTTCAATAAGTTCTTCGGGAGTTTCACACTCCATTGCCATCGCTATCTGCTCTTTTGTAAGTGAATTCAAGTCAAGTTTGTTCATAAATACCTCTTTTATTTTTTCTTTAATGAACCTGAAAATTATTACAAGTATGACTAGGACATTGGTCGAATTCAGAATTACGTATCCCACGGGCCATCTAATTCAGAATAACAGTTGCCACCAGCAACCTTATCCAAGACAGCATTGTCCAGTTCCACATTATCCATCTTTGTCAGATATGCCTCTGCCTCGTCTTTTGTGATTTCCATTCCCGAAGTCTTAGCAAGGGCAATCAGTTCTTCTGGGGTCTTACACTTCAATGCCATCTCCAGCATTTCTTTTGTCAATTTTGTCTTATCAATAGACACCTGAGCAGCCAAAAAGCCTAGCCTTTGCTCCACCCCCTGCGACATTTTCAAGGGCTTCGGAGGTCAGTTCAAAGTCCTCCAATTCATCAAGATAAGCCTCGGCCTCTTCCTTTGTAATTTCAATACCTTTGATTTTA
>CADAEX010000085.1 GCA_902787125.1 uncultured Spirochaetaceae bacterium | reverse complement strand
CCGGAGGCAGGAGCGAAGCCCATGCCTATGCATGGGCCGCATGCGCTCTCCAGCATGCGGGCGCCGCTTTTAACCAGCTTCTTTATGATGCCGGCCTCTATGGCACTGGTGTAAACCTGCTTGGATCCCGGGGAGACTCCCAGTGACACACCAGGTGCCACAGTCTTGCCATCCAAGATGTCGGCTGCGATTCCCAGGTCATTGATGGAGGAGTTGGTGCAGGAGCCGATGGCGGCCTGCACAATCTTCTTACCCTCGATCTCCCGCACAGGGACAACCAGGTCGGGCATATGGGGCTGAGCAATCATCGGCTCTATCTGGGTAAGATCTATATCAATTATTTCGTCGTACTGGGCTCCGTCGTCGGCTGCCAGTTCCTGCCAGCCCTCCCGCTTCTGGAGCGCAAGCCATTCCTTGGTCACCTGGTCGCTTGGGAAGATGGAGGTGGTGACCCCCAGCTCTGCTCCCATGTTGGTTATTGTGGCCCGCTGGGGCACGGAAAGGCTTGCGACGCCGTCGCCGTAATACTCAAACACCTTGCCTACTCCGTTCTTCACGGTGCACCGTCTTAAAAGCTCAAGGATAACATCCTTGGCACTGCACATCGGCTGCAGGGCACCTGTCAGGTGGATACCTATAACCTTAGGCATTGCCAGGGTGAATGGCGCACCGGCCATAGCGCAGGCTATATCAAGGCCGCCGGCTCCGATTGCCAGCATTCCAAGACCGCCCCCTGTAGGTGTGTGGGAGTCGGACCCTAAAAGTGTCTTTCCTGGGAGGCCGAACCTCTCCAGGTGAACCTGGTGGCAGATTCCGTTTCCCGGCCGGGAGAAATAGAGGCCGTACTTCTTGGCAAAGCTCTGGAGGAACAGGTGGTCGTCCGGATTCTTGTAGTCGGTCTGGATAGTGTTGTGGTCCACATAGGAGACAGAAAGTTCGGTCTGCACCCGCTTGATACCGATAGCCTCGAACTGCAGGTATACCATGGTTCCTGTAGCATCCTGGGTCAAGGTCTGGTCGATCTTTATGGAAATTTCTTTTCCAGCCTTCATCTCGCCGGAGACAAGGTGTTTCTCAATAATCTTATAAGTAAGGTTTTTCTTCATTTCTCTCACCTCTTTTATTGTGAATTAGAGTACAATAAAAACTGCTGAAAGTCAATATAAAATATAATAATCGTGTGATATACTGAACAAAAAGGAGGGAGCTATGCCCAACAAGACAGGTGCCACCACCAAGGCCAGGCTGGCAGAATCTGCGTGGAAGCTGTTCTACGAGAAAGGCTACGACAACACAACTATAGAGGATATTGTGGACGACTCAGGCACATCCAAGGGCTCCTTCTACCACTATTTCAAGGGCAAGGATGACCTCCTGGGCACCCTTTCCATGCTTTTCGACGCCAAGTACGAGGAGCTTAAGAGTGTCATGGATCCTGCTTCCGACGCCGTGGAAAAACTCATCTTCTTGAACCACGAGCTTTTCACCATGATAGACAACAGCATATCGCTGGACCTGCTCTCCCGCCTTTTTTCCTCACAGCTCACAACCAAAGGAGAGAAGAGCCTGCTGGACCGGAACCGCACCTACTTCAAGCTGCTGTGGAAGATCATCAAGGAGGGACAGGAGAATGGAGAGCTCCGCACCGATCTGTCGGTGAACGAGATTGTGGACAGCTACGCCATGTTCGAGCGGGCTCTTATGTACGACTGGTGCCTGTGCAATGGCAAGTACGCCCTGGCCCGGTATTCCGACCAGATGATGCCCATGTTCCTGGAGGGGTTCAGGAGTCATCATAGGAATAATGGAAAAAATTATCCAAAGTACAAACACATATCCTATAAAACGACTATTGCTTAACTAATTATATTATAGTAAATTATCTATATTTTTCTCAAAACCAGTCTAATGAAAGTCTAAACTTTATTCTATATTTACGTACAATCAAAAGTATGCTATAAAAGGAAACACGAAATTTTTATAAGGAGCATTGAAAAATGAAAAGTAATACCTCCGAAATTATTGTCTTTACACTATACCTTATTTTCATGATTTCCATCGGTGTTTACTTCTTCCTCAAGAACAAGGAAGGAGGAGATAAGACTTACTTCCTGGGCGGAAGAAAGATGGGAGCTTGGGTATCTGCCCTCTCTGCAGGAGCATCAGACATGAGCGCATGGGTTCTTATGGGACTTCCTGCATCTGTCTACGCATTGGGAACAGGACAGGCCTGGATTGCTGTCGGCCTTGCCATCGGCTATGCATTAAGCTGGATCTATATGGCTCCACGGCTCAGGACTTTCTCCATCGAGTGCAACGACTCCATCACAATCCCTCAGTACCTGACAAACCGGTTCCTCTCCAAGTCCATGGCCCTCCAGATCATCTGCGCCATCATCTTCATCTTCGCATACACAATCTACGCAGCTTCCTCCATCAAGGCCTGCGGAACACTGTTCAACACTGTAATCGGAATCGACGCAAAAGTTGCTATGTACGGCGCTGCAATCATCATAATCAGCTACACATTCCTGGGCGGCTTCTCAGCTGTATGCTGGACCGACTTCTTCCAGGGCATGCTGATGCTTGGTGCACTCCTCATCGCACCGCTGTTCGCCACATTCATGCTGGAAGCTCCTGCTTCTGCTGCTGCACTTCCTGACAATTACTGGAATCCGATGGCAAGCTGGCAGGACATCATCTCCGGTCTGGCATGGGGTCTCGGCTACTTCGGAATGCCTCACATCATCATCCGCTTCATGGCTGTCGAGTCTCAGGCTTCCCTTAAGAAATCTGCAAAGATCGGTATCACATGGACAACTCTTATCCTTATCTTCGCTGTAATCGTAGGTATTGTAGGACGTACACATCTTGGATTTGACGAGAACATCAACAAGAACTCACTGGTGTTCATCACCATGGTAAGGGCTATCTTCCCTGGAATCATCTCAGGTATCCTTCTCTCCGCAATCCTGGCAGCAGCCATGTCCACAGCCGACAGCCAGCTGCTTTCTGCAGCATCTGCATTTGCAAGTGACGTTTACAAGCCGGTGATCAGAAAGGGCCACGCAGGCGACAGAGAAATGCTCTGGGGCGGACGTATCATCGTTCTTATCATTGCTCTGGCAGCTGTATCCATCGCAGCAAACCCGGACTCCGGATCCATCATGAGCCTGGTATCCAACGCATGGGGAGTATTCGGCGCATCCTTCGGACCTGCCATCCTTCTCTCCCTGTTCTGGAAGCGGCTTACCTTCAGCGGTGCTGTAGCCGGAATCCTGGCCGGTTCAATCGTAGATATCTACTGGATGCTCAACCTTGCATCAACCGGTGTATATGAGCTCTTCCCGGGATTTATCGCAGGTATCATCTTCGCCGTTGTGGCATCTGTAATCTCAAAGGAGCCGGAAAAAGAAGTTTTGGATCTTTTTGATAGAGCATTAAATTCAAAAAAGTGATATAATCCCTATATGGGAAAAAAAGAAGTTAAAAAATCAAACCGTACTGTGGTAGGTTACAAAGTCAATAATCTGATAGTGGAGATTGACAAACCTACTGCAGTAAAATCTGTCAAGGAGCCTGTTTACCTGGATTCCCGGGAGGGCTCCAAAATTTACCGCAACACATTCTGTTTTGTAATCGCAATGGCCGCAAAGGAGCTGTTCCCCGACCGCCGTCTTATTATTGGCAACACTATCGGTCACAGCTTCTCCTTCTACTTCGATGGTATCAAGCATATTCCGGAGAGCGAGCTTGAGGCGCTGAACAAGAAGCTTAAAGAGATAATCGATGCCGATGAGCCTATAGTGCAGACTGTCATCCCGTATCAGGATGCGGAGAAGCTTTTCAAGGAGCAGAATATGACAGGAGCATCCCAGCTCCTGATGACTGCCAATGAGCCGGAAGTGATGATTGCAAAGTGCAGGAAGTACACCGACCTGGACCACCATGTGCTCTACCCTTCCACCGGAATCCTCAAGTATTACAGGATCCAGGGCTACAGAAGCGGTTTTGTAGTTCTGTTCCCCCGGGAAGGCACTGTGGACAACATGGGAGAGTTCTACGATATCCCTGTCATCGCTTCTATATTCGATGAATACAGGGCAAGGGGCAGCATCCTCCATTTCAGCAACGTGGGAGAGATGAACCAGCTGGTGGCAGCACGGAAGGAGAAAAAGGTGATCCTGATGTGCGAGACTCTGCAGAACAAGAAGATTGCACAGATTGCAGAGCAGATACAGGCTCACAAGGACTCGGTGAAAGTAGTGCTCATAGCCGGTCCTTCATCATCAGGAAAGACCACATTCATCAGGAAGCTCTCAATCCAGCTTGAGCTTTTAGGCATAAAGACCATGCCTCTCTCCTTCGACGACTACTATGTGCCCCGGGAGCTCACACCGAAGGACGAGAACGGGGAATACGACTACGAGTGCCCCGAGGCAATAGACCGGGAGCTTCTGAACAAGGACCTGATCGATTTCTTCGATGGCAAGGAGGTGAACCTCCCCACCTACAACTTCCTCACCGGGCTGCGGGAATATCACAACAACAAGATAAAGCTTGAGAAGAACACTATCCTGCTTATGGAGGGAATCCACGGCCTTAACGACAACCTGACCTATCTGGTGCCCAAGGAGCAGAAGTTCAAGATCTACATCTCTGCCCTGACCCCCATGAACCTGGACGACCACAACAAGATAAGCACATCGGACAACAGGCTGCTCCGCCGCATGGTGCGGGATTACAGGACCAGGGGCTACAATGCTGTGGACACCCTTTCCCGCTGGCCTTCTGTGAAAAGCGGCGAGAACAAGTATATCTTCCCCTTCCAGAACGATGCGGACGCCGTGTTCAACACAGCTCTGGAATATGAGTTCGGCGTGCTGCGCAACCTGGCAATGCCCCTTTTAAAGTCGGTCAAACCTTATCATAATGAGTATGCCGAGGCAAAGCGCCTTGAATATCTTTTAAGCAATTTCCTGAACATGGGAATGGAATTCATACCCCAGGACTCTATCCTGCGGGAATTTATAGGAGGCAGTGTTTATGGCCACTAATCAGAAAGTGAGAGCAGAGTATTACCTGGCATGTGCAGACAAGATAATCGCAGCTATGAAGACCAGACAGATGGAGTGTATCTATTTCGAGAACAG
>CADAEX010000084.1 GCA_902787125.1 uncultured Spirochaetaceae bacterium | reverse complement strand
AGGTGGTGCAAGTATATATCATCAGATGATAGAGAAAGCAGACCGTCTTTACATTTCCCTTGTGGATGGCGAATTTGAGGGAGACACCTATTTCCCCGAAATCAAGGATGATGTCTGGAAGGTTGTGGCCACCGAGCCTCATACCGGATTTGAATTGAAAATATACGAAAAAAGATAATTGGAGATTTAACCATGGAAATGGACGAATTGAAGCTTGAGATTAAGAAAATCATTATCTCATCCCTGGAACTTGAGGATATCAAGCCTGAGAACATTGTGGACTCCGAGCCTCTTTTCGGAGCAGGGCTGGGACTTGATTCCATAGATGCCCTGGAGCTGGGAATTGCCCTTAAGAAAAAGTTCGGCATCTCATTTTCTGCAGAGAGCAGCGACAACAGAAAGCATTTCGCATCAGTTGATGCACTTGCTGCATATATTTCAGCTCAGAAGAATGGAGAGACAAAATGACTAAAGAGGAAATCTTTGAGAAACTGAAAGAGATTTTCATCAGCGAGTTTGAGCTGGATGAGTCAAAGATAACCCTGGATGCTCTGGTGGCAGATGACCTGGATCTGGACAGCATCGATGCCGTGGATATCATTGTGAAGATGAAGCAGTTCCTCCCGGCTAAGATCAACCCCGATTCCTTCAGGAAAGTGCGGACAGTAGGGGATGTGGTGGATATTCTGTACGAGGCATCAAAGGCAAAGTAAGTGGCCTGGACCCATAAGAGAATAAAGGCGGTGCTGTGCATCGGATTCCTGGTCTGCGGCGGTATTATTGCCATTATAACCCGCTCTGCCAGGATCCTGACCTTCTACCCTGCACTGGTGAACCTGTTCTTCCTGGTGCTCTTCGGACATACCCTGTTCAAAGGGCCCAGCATGGTGTACCGGTTTGCCACACTCAAGGACAAGAGCATTGCCATAAGCCCTTATAGAAAAAAGATTGCAGCATACTGCCGGAATGTTACTCTGGTATGGTGCTGTTTTTTTATTGTGAACGGCAGTATAGCCCTTATGTCGGTGTCCGGAGATTCCTACCGGTTCTGGGCATTATATAACGGATGTATAGCCTACATCCTCATGGGACTTTTATTTGCAGGAGAGTATATTGTGCGTAAAGTTGTGCAGAAGAACATGAAAGGGGAGTTCATACCGCTGACACAGGTCAGGCTGAATTCCAGAGACATGGATTCCATAGTCTGCTATCAGGGAAGATATTCTGACGGAGTTTTCAAGACCTGGAGAGATTTTGCCTTGGACTGCACCAAGATGAGGCATTTTCTCGCCTCCCGGCAGGTGGATAAGTGGATTCTCAACTGTGAGGACTGCTACTGTTTCTATGTGACTTTCGTCTCCCTTCTTCAGTGCAGGAAAGAGATTCTGCTGACTGCAAACATAACACCTGAGTTCATCAAGGAGATACGGCTTCCAGGTATAGGCTTCCTTACAGACCAGAATGCGCCGGACTCCACAGACATAGCAAGCATACTGGAACAGAGTTCAGACTCTATTGAGGAATTTCCTGCCATCGACGGAGCTGAGACTAAGATTCATATGTATACATCAGGCAGCACCGGACATCCGAAGGCAGTGCTCCAGCGGATGAAAGAGTTCGAGCTTGACAATGCATTCATCATGTCCAAGTGGGGTGATGATTTCTATAAGCGCATAGTTTGCTCCTGTGTAAACCAGCACCATATCTACGGACTGCTCTTCTCTGTCATGCTCCCCTTTGCCGCCGGAATTCCGTTCCGCAGGAACCGTATAACTGTACCGGCTGAGTTCAAGAGTCTTACTGATACCTCATATATGATTATTGCAGTCCCTGCATTCCTCAAGAGGACCGTGGAGGACGAGACAGAATCCTTCGGTCTCAAGAGTCCTGTCATATTCACCTCAGGCGGCGTGCTTACCCCGGATGTGGCAAAGAAGACAGACCAGATAATGGGCTTCTGGCCTATAGAGGTGTATGGAAGCACCGAGACCTCCGGCATTGCATACCGGCAGTCCAAGAACGGCCTTGAGTGGACACCCTTTGATAACGCCGAGATTTCTCAGAATGCAGATGGATGTCTGATTATCCGCTCCCCATATATAAGCGATCCAGCCGGCTTTGAGACTGCCGACCTGGTGGAGATTTTTCCTGACGGCCGTTTCCTTCTTAAAGGGCGTTCCGACTCTATCGTGAAGATTGAGGAGAAGCGTATCTCTGTGACCGAGGTGGAGAACCGCCTTAACCAGAACCCATATGTAAAGGACAGCTGCGTAATTGCAATGGCTGACCGGAGGCAGTATCTGGCGGCTGCTGTAGTGCTTTCCCCGGAGGGAGAAAAATATTTTGCCGGCAAGGAGAAGTTTGATATGAACCAGTACTTCAGAAACTATCTGGCCGGCTTCTTCGAAGCTGTGGTGCTGCCCCGCAAATGGCGCTATCTGGATGCGATTCCTCAGAATGCCATGGGAAAGCGCAAGAAGGATGATATAAAGGCTCTGTTTGAGAAAAAGATAGATGATATCCACGGCATCTCTTTTGCCATCAAGGAGCAGGAGGAGAACAAGGTTGCTGTGACTTTTGCGGCACCTGAGGACTGCGATTTCTACGACGGCCATTTCCCGGAACAGAAGTTTCTGCCGGCCGTGGCTCAGTTCCATATTGCAGTCAAAGTCGCAGAGCAGTACTTCAAGACAGAGATTCCTCTGGTGGAGACCAAGCGTATTAAATTCTCACACCCTGTTATGCCGGATGCCCCGATGACATTGATTATAACCTGCGATGGCAACAAGTTCCAGTTCAACTACTGCGATGAATCAGGCAGGGAATATTCCAGAGGCACCTTCTTCTCAAAGGAGACCCTGTGAACGGAATAAAGCAGGGGGCGGTAATCCCGGTCTACAACCACGGCAGCACAGCAGAGCCAATTGTGGCTTTTTTCGCCGAGCGTCATATTCCGGTGATCCTGGTGGATGACGGCAGCTACCTCAAGACAAAGGCAGCCCTGGCAAAGATAGAAAAAAAGTATCCTGATGATGTGACGCTGCTGACCCTGCCCGAGAACCGGGGAAAGGGAGCTGCGGTGATGACCGGCATAGAGATGGCGGCAAACCTGGGGCTGACCCATGTGCTCCAGATTGATGCGGACGGCCAGCATGACATAAACCGGGCAGAACCTTTCTTTGAGCTTTCAAAGGAGCACCCTGAAGCCCTTATCTGCGGCTATCCGGAATATGACGCGACAGTGCCTAAGAACCGCCTGACAGGGCGCAAGATCACCAACACAATGCTGGTGATTGAAACATTAAGCCATGACTTAAAGGATGGCATGTGCGGCTTCCGGGTCTACCCCGTGGAATCCACACTTAAGATCAAGAACAGTCTGTCGTTCCCCCGGATGGGTTTTGATATCGATATTCTGGTTAAGCTCTACTGGTCCGGTGTCCCTGTAATCTCAAGTCCTGTCAAGGTGACTTACCCGGAGGGAGGAATCTCCAACTTCCGGATGGTGCATGACAACATTGAGATAAGTATGGTTCATACCTCCCTTTTCTTCGGAATGCTTGTCCGGCTTCCGAAGCTGCTTGCCATGAGGAAGCGCAATGGCTGAGAAAGAACACTGGTCAAATCAGCATGAGAAGGGAAAGGGCTGGATGAGGGCCATCACCCTTTTCTGCATAAGGATTCTGCCTGGCATTGTTGTACGTATATTCGCCATACCCGTAGGCTTTTTCTTCTGGCTTATCTCGGGTCCTGAGCGTAAGGCAATTGTGAATTATCTCAAGAGAGTCAGGCCTGACCGGAAACCTTACACCCTTCCTCTGTTCCTTGCGTTTTCCATCACAATCATAGAGAAAGTGGAATCCTGGGCCGGCAAGATAAAGTTCGGCAAGATACATTTCCAGCAGGATGACATTACTGAAATCTGGAAAGAGCTGGAGGCCGGAAAAGGGGCTCTCCTGATCTGCTCCCATCTGGGGAATATGGAGATGCTCAGAGCCATAGCCGAGTATGGTGAGATAGGAGTCTCCAGGAAAGTGCCTGTGGTCTCCATTGTGGATTTTGAGATTACTGCAGGATTCAACCGGATGATAGAGGATGCCAACAGCAGCTCCATGGTCAACATAATAAGCGCATTCGATATAGGGCCTGATACTATACTTATGCTTCAGGAACATGTGGCAAAGGGAGGCATTGTGGTCATAGCAGGAGACCGCTCTTCGGCAAAGACTCCTGACCATAATTTTGACATTGATTTCTTAGGGGCAGAAGCCCAGTTCCCTCAGGGGCCGTTCATCATTGCATCCCTTCTGGACTGCCCTGCCTACTTTGTTTTTGCTGCCCGGCAGAAAGCTCTTTCTGTATCGGCCGAGTACAATATGCACATACATAAGTCCAGAGTGGAGTTTTCCGGAAGCAGGGGAGAAAAGAAGAATCAGATACGGCAGATGGCAGAAGAATTTGTCCTCTGTCTTGAGAAATATTGTAACAAATATCCGCTTCAATGGTATAATTTTTATGAATACTGGGAAAAAGGTGATCTATGAGTATCGAGGCATCGGTTGAATTTAGAGTGGAGTTCTATGATGTGGATTCCATGGGCGTGGTCTGGCATGGCAACTATGTAAAATACATGGAGCTGGGGCGGTGTGCCCTTCTGGACAAGATAGGCTACGGCTACAACGAGATGAAGGCCAGCGGTTACGCTTTTCCTGTGGCATCTGTCAAACTCAAGTATATAAAACCGCTTATGTTCAAGCAGACTGCAGTTATTAAAGCTGTACTTGCCGAATACGAGAACAGGATCAAGATAGATTATTTCATCTATGACAAGGAGTCGGGCGAGCTTGTCACCAAGGGAGAGAGCATACAGATGGCACTGAACATGAAGACAATGACAACCTCCTTCCTATGCCCCGACTGTTTTGTAAAAAAGGTTGAAGCTCTTTTATGAAAAAAATTTTTTTTGCTTTTATTTTCTTATTCTCCTTTTCCTGCCTGTGGGCAGATCAGCTGGAGGATGTCTATAAGAGGATCTCTGCCCATCCCGTGACTAAGGGAGAATTTACCCAATGGCTGCTGATAAAGGGGTTATCTTTGAGATTGCCGAGCCATTCCCCTCTTCCATGGTGGTGACCGAGGATAAGCTGGTGCAGACCCTTTCCGGGAATGTGGTGGCTGTCATGGATGGCAAGGAGAATGCAATGTTCAAGAATATTGCAAAGATAATCCATTCTGTTTTCTCAAATGATGTGCAGGTGCTTAAGGATAACTTCCAGGTCTCTGTGACCGGCGGTCCGAAGGATGTGGTGGAACTGGTTCCCAAGGATCCTCTTCTTTCCATGCTTTTCCTTAAGATCACACTTGCGGTGGGAGACTCCATAGATTCAGTCTCAGTCATTGAGACCGGGGGCAACTGGGTGAACTACAATTTCAACAACAAATCTTTTCCGGAGAAACTGACTTCAGATGAAGAACAGAGGCTGGCCCAATAACAGAACCTTTTTTCTCCTCCTGCTGGTGGCTGTTTTTGCCGCCGCACTGTGCCGCGGGGTGCAGATAGATACCAGTTTTTTCTCTCTTTTCCCTGAATACAGCGACTTGTCTGATGTGGAGAAAAAAATATCCCATAACACCTCTTCATCAGTTTATATCTTTGCAGAAAGCAGTGATTTTGAATCTGCAGAAAAAGGGGCCGAAGCTTTCTATGATGCATTTAAGGATTCAGATGTGTTCAGAAGTCTGACATTGTATCAGGATTCAGCTTCTTTTGAAGAGCTTAAGAAATTTCTTTTTGAGCACAGGTATCAGCTTATAGATGAGGAGACCCTTTCCCTCCTTGAGTCCGGAAAAGCAGATTCTGTGGCAAAATCTGCCCTGGCTCAGGTCTACAGCCCCTTCTCTTTTGCCGATTTAAGCAGGCTTGATAAAGATCCTTTTATCCTGACAGAAAAAAATATCAAGAAATATGCATCTCGGAATACTGGGAATATGTTCATGAAAGAGGGATGTCTGGCTGCCGAATCTGATGGAAAATGGTATGTGATGATCCGGGGCGCAGTTACAGAAAAAGCTCTTTCATTCTCGAAGAAGAATGGAATCGGGAATGTCTATGATCGGATAAAGGTCTTAGAGCAGGAGTGGCCTGGGGTTTCCTATATCTGCTCCGGAGTCCCTTTCCATAGCTACGAAAGCTCTTCCAAAGCAATGAAAGAAATATCCTGGATCACAGGAATTTCCCTGGCTCTTGTGGCAGCCATCCTTCTCTTTGCGTTCCGTTCTCTTTTCCCGATGTTTATCTCCTTGGCTAATATTGCAGTATCGCTTCTTTTCGGGCTGTCGGTGGCGATGATTTTTTATGGACAGATAAATGCATTGGCGCTGGTGTTCGGCACCACCCTTATAGGAGTGAGCATAGATTATTCAATCCACTATTTTGTAAACCGGGAACATATATTCAGAAGCCTT
>CADAEX010000083.1 GCA_902787125.1 uncultured Spirochaetaceae bacterium | reverse complement strand
TCGTTAAGAAGTGCATAATCGTAGAAATCGCCTCCAACCTCCTTTGCAGGAGTCATGCTGGCCATTATGGAGACATCTTCTGTCTGCACAGGAACAGTGGTAAGAAGACCTGCCTGGATACTGGTGGCAATGTTCAGCTCAGTGTTCATCCTTTCCTTTTCGGAGGTCACCTTGGTAAGGTTTGTGATATAATCCCTGATATCATTCTCCATCTTGTTGATGGATTTAGCCAGAGTACCTATCTCATCATGGTTCTTCACCTTCTCAAGGATGTCGGAGATATGGTTTGAATCTGCCGCAAACCGCTGTGCCTCCCGAGTTATGCTGACAATAGGTCTGATGAATGTTTTTCTGAAATATGATGACAGAAGCACTATGTAAATAAAGATGAAGACAAGCTCTATGCCCATGGTCCAGAAGAAATAGTTCTGGCGGACTCTGGCAAACTCTGCCACAGACTTCTGGGCGCCAAGCACTGCAACTATCTTTCCAAGATGATTCTTTACAGGAATATTTGCTGTTATATGGGCACCGGTCCGAGTATTCAGGGTATTGCGCACTATGGTCTCCCCTTTCTCGAAGATACGCTTGACCGAATTGTTGTAGATAGGCTGCTTATAGACCTCAAAGTGTCCCAGAGGGAATTCCTTGTACTTGCTACCAATACGTACAGGATTATAAATATAATGGATCTTCGTATAATCAGGAGGCTCCACATAGGAGACATACATAAGGTTAAGGTCAAAGTCGTTGACAAGCCGCTGCAGTATGTCATGTACAGCATACCAGGAGCCATCTGGCAGACTGGTCTCCAGGTACTTTGGAAACAGGTCTGCGTTTAAGGAGTCCCTGGCAGTCTTGGCTATGGAAATCATTGTAGTGCGGTACTGCTTGTCGAACTGCCGATCAAACTGGTAGAATCCCACGAAAAAAAGGGCTGTGCACAACAGTATGCTGGCACCCACCACTATAGTCAATATTTTTAAAGTAATGACAGATAATTTCTTCATCAGACTTATTCCTGGTTCCAGCCCCGCACATAATCACCCTTGTTGGTATTCTTCCATACGCCGTAGCCATATGTAAGAGCATAGAAGTCAAATGTGCTGCCATCACCATAATCGTCTACAAAGAATGAATTAATTGAAGCTTTGGAAAGATCGAAAGCCATATAGTCATAATAGTCACTTATAATTTCTATACTGTGCCGTGGCCTCTTAGGATCAAGATAATCTCTGTCCGATGTCCGGGGATTGTGCACCTCGAAATAGCCTCTTCCTGCGTTGACTCCGGTGCCGGCCAGAAGCACTTTATGCTTGCTGCCTGAAGAAGTAGGCACACGCAGAACTACAAGTCCCTGAAGTCCCATACCGCTGGCAGCGTGGGAATCACTCTTGACCCATGAAGTACCGGAAGCTCCGGAAGGAGAATCAACTGCATAGATATAACCTGAGTTATCTGCTGTATAGAGCCGGTCATCTTCCTCGTCATAATAGAGTCTGGTAAAGACATCTTCCTTATCCTTCCAGATCTTATCATTATGCATAGGGGTGAACTCTGTCCATCCGCCAGGATTTCCTCTGTAAAGTTTATACTGCGCATTCAGATAGTAGCTGCCCCCGCCATAAGTTAAATCGAAGTTTCCTGTGGAGGTCTTGAAAAGTTTGGAATCAGGCAGGGAAGAATCCTGGCTGAAAGATGAACCATCACCCGAATAAAGGTGCCCTTCTCTGTCAGTTATAAAGATGACATCGTTTGCCACTCTCATCCTTGATATTTTTCCATCTATCGGGGTAGTCTTCCTTTCCCAGCTGCCGTCGCCACTGCCGCTGAACAGGTATGGTTTTGCATCATCGGAATCGTAGGCAAGAATATAGATGGTGTCGCCTGCCAGACCCATTTCGGTCACGTTGTGATAGCCGCTTGGAGAATCGATCTTATGCCAGTCCAGCTCGCCACCTTCGGCTTTTTTCTTGTAAATCGAGCTGGCTGCCACATAGAGATAACCTCCTGTCTTGACTATAGTCTCGGCAGTACAATGATCAGGAAGGGCGTAGTTCTTTACCTTCTCCTCATGGGCAAGACCGTAGAATACACCGATTTCGCTCTCGTTACAGGAGAAAAGCAGGGACATAGTGATAAGAATCAGTACTGCTGAAAGTAACTTATTACTCATGACCACCCCCTAGAACCTGAAGAGCACAGAAAGTGTCACATCCATGAAGTTTCCGAACATGCTGTGACTGCTTGAGACTTTTCCGCTTCCTGAATACATCTGCGGCACAAACCAATAGGCTGCATTTGCTCCGAAGGCCCACTCCTCGTTGAAGTTCCAATAGAAACCTAAACTGGGCTTGGCTATGAAATCAATATGAGCTGCCTCCTCAAGGATCGAGAGGTTACCTCCCAAGCCCAGGGATATAGGTATCTCAAAGGGATAAAACCTGAACCAGTAGGTAGCTTTGACTGTAAGAGGTATCATATAAAGTACACGCTTGTTTGGGCTTAATGCAAACATACCCCCAAGCTCTCCACCCACAGAAATATGGTTTGAGAGGAATACCTGCCAGCTTAGAGAACCTGTTCCGCCCAATGTCAGGTTGGTATCCATCACATCAGCACTTCTGTCGAAGAAGAAAAGGGGAATAAAAATTCCACCGTTTATAAAGAACATCTGGTCACCCAGGCTGAAGGTTTCCTCATATGTGTCATAGTCATCATCGTCCTCATCGGAGGCGGCGAAGATGGAGCCAGATATAAATACAAACAATATAAGAAGCAAAACTAGTTTTTTATTTAAATCTTTCATCAATAAAAGTATATCTATTTGTTAAAGTATAATCAAGCAAAAAAAAACTGGACCTTTCAAGATCCAGTTTAAGCTGCCACCGATCAGAATCGAACTGATGACACATAGATTTTCAGTCTATTGCTCTACCAACTGAGCTACAGCGGCTTGACCATAGATGTTTATATAACACTGCCCAAAAAATGTCAATACATTAATTCGGAATGCTTCCATCAATAGTGACTACAATGTTTTTTATCTCTGGGAAGTTGAAAGAGACTGTCTTTTCCAGTATCCGGATGCTGTCCTGGAAGTTCAGGCCGCTGTGGGCAGAAGGGAACATGGCCTCCAGACTCAGATCAGCATAAAGCACACCATCCCGCAGAAGCACATGGTTAAGCCTGGTGCCGGACGGGAATACACTGTCCCTGACCAGAAGTGCCGGTCCTAAAAGCTCGTCCTTAATCAGGAGTTCCACATTAAGCTCAAGATCGTTTTTTTCGGCTATCAGACGGTGTTCCATCACCACTGCCTTCGAGACAGGCTCCACAAAGAAAAGGGTGCGCTCTGTATAGTTTTTCTGCGACCTATAGAGGCAGACAGCAGAAACCGCAAGGGCTATTAGAGCTATAATGACTGCAGCCTGAAACACTCTTTTCATTTTTTCTCCGAATGCTCAAAAGTATAGATAAAATCTTTTATACCATTATAAATTCCATCGGATATTTTTTGCAAGTAGCTGGCACTGGAGAGAAGCTCACCTTCCTTAGGATTTGTAACAAACCCTATTTCTATAAGGATTGAAGGCATTCTGGCATTGCGGACAACAAACCAGGATTCCTGCTTGATACCCCTGCATGGTATATCTTTTCCTATTTTATCTTTCATTCCGGACATAACTGACTTAGCCAGGAGCTCGCTCTCCATGGAAAGCTCCTCCTCCGCTATGGTGTTCACAGCTGAAAGAAGGTTCTTGTTTGTAGAGTTTATGGACTGGGAATCCACCACAGTACGGCGGTATTCCTGAGGCAGATACCATACCTCAAAGCCGTTTGCCTGGGACTTCAGCGATGCATTGGCATGGATAGATACAAACAGAATGGTCTCGTTAGGACCCAGCTTGACCCTGTTTGCCATTTTGACCCTTTCATCCAGAGTCGGATAGGTGTCGCCGGTGCGGCTCATAAGTATCTTTTTATCAGGATATGTGGAAGTCAGCTTGGCGCGGAGGTTTTTACCTACATCCAGAACAGCGCTTTTCTCCATAACCTTGAATGTCCTGCCGTTCTTCTTGTGAGTTCCGATGGCACCAGGGTCTTTACCGCCATGACCTGGGTCGATGAATATGGCAGCCACCCGGTGACCGCTGTCAGATTTCTTGGCTGAACCTTTATGATAGGTGGATACTGCCTTTGCCAGGGAATCGGGAATCATTATCATTCCATTTTTAAGATATATGGCATCCTGCCCTATCTTATCCCCTTTGTCAGTCACAACCCAAGGGATGCCTGGAATAAAATTATAAACATAGCGGGAAGTGGAAATCTGGCCTGACCCAGTTCTGGAATCCCATACCACCTTGCCGGAGATACTCTTTGCAAAAGAGAAAATATCGGTGTCGGCGCCGAAGAGAGATGAGGCTGAAAATAAAAGAAGAAAGAGGAAAACCAGTTTTCTGCCCATAATTCTACTCATCTTCCTCCGGGCTATGATGCCAGTTTTCCACCAATGTACGGCCGCTCTGGATAAATCTGGTATTATTCTGTTCTATCCAGGCTGATGTCTCCTTATACTCGGTCATAGCCACAACAGGCCCTTCCCCGGACCGGAAAATATAACTGAAGATTCCCGATTTAGGCAGGTAGGCCAGGTTATCCTTGATCCGGACAGCCAGATTCCGCAGGTAAAAACGGCGGTAATCCTGGTCTATGGTCTGGTCATCCTGCTGTAAATCGTTGGTATAATAGATTCTGAAGGATGCATTGAGCACAATTCTTTCGCCCCAGAGCCAGCTCCGGAAGCCGAAGTCCATCTTCTGCCAGAAGCTTGAGTTGATCTCGGAATCATAGCCCCCTGCCAGCTGGAACAGCTTTTTATTGTAGATACCGGCATAATCAAAGGGATAGAGAGCAGCAGTCCCGGTCTCTATAGCAGTCATGGGAATAGTCTTGACAGTACGCATTGAATGGGCCGGGGTCGGTATGGAAGGAATAAGATCTCCTCTGTGACTGTAGAGCATAGGGACAGAACAGACAGCACCGCTTTCCTCCACCTCTCTTACGAACTGGGGCGAGAACAGGGTCTTAAGCTGCATGTCGTTCCAGATGACAGCTACAAAAGGATATCTTGCGGCACTTATTCCAAGGTTCACCTGCTCTCCAGGATTTACCGATGTGTCTGTGATAAGGGTCTTTACATTGGGAACAGTTTCATGTCGTCTATGGGTGG
>CADAEX010000082.1 GCA_902787125.1 uncultured Spirochaetaceae bacterium | reverse complement strand
AATCTCAGCTTCAATATCTACGTCAGTACCCTCAAACAGCATCAGACGTTCTTTGTATGCCGCATATCGAATGATTTTCTTCGCAGATAGTTTCTGGATAATTTCCTTGGCATTGCCTATCGCCATTGCCTCACGAGCATAGTCAGTCAGATTTCTTTCTGTGAGTTTAAATCCAGCTGTACCAAAAAGGTTCAATAGGCCTATAGCTTTCACTAATTGTACAGCCTGCAGCATTTCCTCTTCATTACTCCAGTCCTGACCTTCCACACGTTCTATAGATACCTGAATAGTGCTCCAGCTCATTGAATCAGCATTGGCATCCTTCAGATATGAATAAAAATTGTGGAGCACGTAATCATATACATTTTGCAGGTTATATGTCAGATGCTCTGCTGGTTCGAACTCAGAAATTGAGTTCGTGCCTTTGGCAGCCAAGAATGTAAAAAGCGAACGTTCATTCTGACCATATCGTTGAATAGCCGTAGTAATAGTGTATGCGGAAAAGAGATCCACGACCTGGCTGGCGGATTAAGAAGCCAGTTCGTCATCGCTGCAAAGGGTACAGTTCGGCTCAGGCCGGAAGGAATGGCCAACCCAAAGCTGGCAACCGGCGAGATTGAAGTATATATCACCGACATGGAGATCCTGAACAAGTCCAAGACTCCTCCGTTCGAAGCCCTGCATGCTGAGAAGGTAAACGACGAGACCCGTCTTAAATACCGCTATATCGACCTGCGGAACCCTGCCATCAGAAACTGCCTGGTATTCAGAAGCAAGCTGATGCACGCTATCCGCGAGTATTTCTATAAGAACGACTTTGTAGAGGTGGAGACCCCAATCCTTAACAAGTCCACTCCGGAGGGAGCCCGGGACTACCTGGTTCCAAGCCGTGTCCGGGAAGGCTGCTTCTACGCTCTGCCCCAGAGCCCTCAGCTTTTCAAGCAGATTCTTATGACAGCCGGCTTTGACCGCTATATCCAGATTGCAAAGTGCTTCCGGGACGAAGACCTGCGGGCCGACAGACAGCCTGAGTTCACTCAGGTGGATATGGAGATGTCCTTCATCACACAGGATGACATCATCGCTGTAGTGGAGGGCCTTTTCAAGGAGCTGTTCAAGGAGTTCCTGAATATCGACCTTAAGCTTCCTCTGCCACGGATGACATATCAGGAAGCTATGCTCAAGTATGGCTGCGACAAGCCGGACCTCCGCTTCGGCCTTGAGATCAAGGAGCTTTCCGATGTCTTTGCAAACACCGAGTTCTCTGTATTCAAGAACACTCTGGCAAAGAAGGGCAAGGTGCGCGGTATCAACCTGAAGGGTGCCTGCTCCAAGCTGGCAAGAAAAGACCTGGATGCTATGACCGACTTTGTAAAGCCGCTCCGTGGAAAAGGCGTTGCATGGATCAAGATGAATCCGGACGGACCACAGTCACCTATCATCAAGTTCTTCACAGAGGCAGAGTCCAAGGCTCTGTATGAGAGGATGGAGGCAGAGACAGGGGACGTCCTTATTTTTGTTGCCGATTCCGAGAAGATTGTATGCAACTGTCTCTCCGAGCTCAGGAACTTCTTCGGAAAGAAGCTTAACCTCTATGATGAGAACGAGAAATGCCTCTCCTGGATTGTTGACTTCCCGATGTTCGAGCTGGATGACGAAGGCAAGCTCTCTGCAGTTCACCACCCCTTCACATCACCGGTCAAGGAAGACCTGCCAAAGCTGTACAGCGGCGACCTTCTGAACATCAGGACCGATGCTTACGATATCGTATTCAACGGACACGAGGCTGGCGGTGGAAGTATCAGAATCCACGATCCGCAGCTTCAGGAGAAGATTCTTGAGGTGCTGGGAATTCCACTGGAGCAGGCACGGCAACAGTTCGGCTTCCTGCTTGATGCTCTCGAGCTTGGAACTCCGCCACACGGTGGTCTTGCACTGGGCCTGGACCGGCTTGTAATGCTGTTCCTTGGTACAGAGTCCATCAGGGATGTAATCGCATTCCCGAAGACCCAGAAGGCAACCTGTATGATGTGCGACACTCCGACACCTGTTTCACAGGCACAGTTGGACGAGCTCCATATTGCAGTGACCCTGCCGCCTGAAGAGGACAGCAAGGACGCATAAACGCCCTTTTGTATAGCAAAAAAGCGGGGTCTGATGGCTCCGCTTTTTTTATTGCAGAAAATTTTCTCAACTTTTTTCTCCAAAATTGAAGCAAAAATGCATTTTTTTGTGTTTGTACATGTAAACGCAAAATTAAGGGGGAGATGTATGAAAAAGTTGACAATATGTAATTTATTATGTATTATAATGAAGTAGTGGATATGAAAAACAATTATGCTTTTATTGCGATTTTAGAATATGAAAAAGATGGAATAAACATCAGCTTCCCTGACCTGCCAGGTTGCTTTACCTGTGCAGATGCTGGGGATACAGAAGCCGCTTTGAAAAATGCAAAGGAAGCCATGGGCCTTCATCTTTTTGGTATGGAGAGGGATAATGAACCTATTCCCGAGGCAACACCTATCACCAAAATCTCTTTGAAAAAGAATCAGATACCAGTTCTTGTTGATGTTTTTATGCCGGCTATCCGGGCAACGGCAAAAACAGCTTTTGTAAAAAAAACACTATCTTTGCCGGCTTGGCTTGCCGCTATGGCAGACGAAAAGAAAGTAAACTGTTCCAAGCTTTTTCAGGAAGCTTTGAAAAGCTTCTTAGCTATGTAGTTTCTCTAACCAGCCACTCTCTGATTACAGTAAGGACGTACTGCTGTTCTTCGGGGGTGAGCTGGTGTCCTTTGGGGATGCCATGCCACTTCTCCAGACAGCCCCGGCAGCAGCATCCTGTGGCGTGCTGGGCTATGAACACGGGATGATTCTTCATGGGGGTCTGCTTGCCGTCGTTGGGTATTTCGGCGGCGAACAGGCGGGTCTGGAGCAGATCCTTCGCATGCTCCATTATTGTATCAAGCCCCTTCTCGTTAAAATAAGACAGCTCCCGCCTGCGTAGGTGGAAGCTGCTTCTGAATTTAGAGGCTGCCAGCCGCTGGAACAGCTGGTTTAAATCTGAAAACATATCACTTTGTAGTTATGAAGCTGTCGCCCATCCCCGGGAGTGCCTTGATCTTTGGCAGCAGGGTGTCCACATCAGCTCTGCTTGCATAAGGTCCGATCTTTACTCTGTGGTATGTCTTGCCATTTGCTGTGATTGACTGGATAGAAGAAGTATATCCCTTGGCAGCAAGATCTTTCTTTGTCTTTTCTGCTGCGTCTGTAGTGGCATATGATCCTACCTGTACCCAGTAGCTGCCCTTGGCTGTTGTTGCAGCTGCAGGCTTAGCCTGCTGTGTCTGTGCTGGTTTGGCAGCTTGGGTCTGAGCAGGCTTTGTGGTCTGCTGAGCTGTTGTAGCTGGCTTTGTTGTCGGTGCAGGTGTTGCTTTTGGTGTTGTAGTTGCAGCCGGCTTGGTAGCAGGTGCAGGTGTAGCCTTTGGTGCTGGTGTTGGAGCGGCTGGCTGCACTGGAGTTTTCTTTACTTCTGGCTTTGGAGCCGGAGCTGGGGTCTGTGCAGTCTGAACAGGAGTCTTCTTGATCTCTGGCTTAGGTGCAGGAGTTGGGGCAGCAGGCTGCACTGGAGTCTTCTTTACGTCTGGAGCTTTCTGTTCAGGAGCCGGAGAAGCGGCCTTTGACCATTCTGTTGTCTTGCCGTTCTGTGCAAGGCCTGTGCTGTCGGATGGGAGGAAGAAGAACATTCCTGCTCCCAGGATGATAAGAACCAAAATTCCTACTGAAAGAATTGTCCATAAAAGTTTCTGCTGTTCCATATTATTTCCTTTTCTCAAGTATTTTTACTATTTTCTCAGCAGTTTTTTCACTGCTGCCTATATTACTTATAGTAAAAATATCGGCATCTGACGCAAAATCATTAGGATTCATCTTTCTTTGAGCCCAAATTCTTTTAAAAAGTGCCCAGGCTCCAACCTTATCCCTTTTTAATCCCCGGAAGAATCGTACTATAACCGGAGCATCCACCCAGAACACAATGTCGCACAGCCTGTCCAGCTTCATCTCAAACAGGATAGCGGCGTTGATCACCACATTCTGACGCTCTGCTATGATATCCTCCACCATCCGCACCATCTCGGGGTGGACAATGCTCTCAAGCTTCTTTTTTTCCTCGGGATCTGAGAAAACAATTGCCCCCAGAGCCTTCCGGTTCACAGAACCGTCTGCATTCCGTATTCCCCGGCCGAAGGTCTCAAACAGCCTTTCCTTCTCGTTGTCCAGAGCAATATGTCCCAGCTGGTCCACATCCACATGGCTGTATCCCAGCTTCTCAATATTTTTTGCAATAACATTTTTTCCTGCGCAGGTCTTTCCTGCAACTCCGATGACCATCAGTGCATATCTCCCCAGCTTTCTGCTGTCTCAATGCTGACTCTGAGGGGAATATGGAGTTTTATGACATTCTCCATCTCCTCCTTGACCAGGGCCTTCATTGCTTCCACTTCCTTCTGAGGCACTTCGAAGATAAGCTCGTCGTGTATCTGAAGCACCATCTTGGATTCCAGACCTTTCTCTTTCAGCTTCTTTGAGATGTTGATCATTGCCATCTTCACTATATCTGCCGCAGACCCCTGGATAGGTGAGTTGAAGGCGATACGCTCTGCGCCGCTCCTCTCGTTATGGTTTTTGCTGTTGATGGCATTGACGAACCGCTCACGCCCCAGTATTGTCTTTACACTCTCATGCTCCCGGGCATATTCCAATGTCTCGTTGATGAAGTTCTGAACCCCGGCATACTTCTCGAAATACATCTTTATGAAGCCGCTGGCCTGCTGCACCGGAATATTAAGCTCCCGGCTCAGCCGGAAGGCTGACATGCCATAGATGACGCCGAAGTTTATGACCTTGGCAACCCGTCTCTGGTCAGGTGTCACTGCTTCCTGGGGCACTCCGAATACCAAAGATGCGGTAAGACGGTGGACATCCACCCCTGTGTTGAAGGCTTTTGTAAGCTCGGGATCTTCTGACAGATGTGCAAGAACCACCAGCTCGATCTGTGAATAGTCTGCGCTGAGGAACACCATGCCGGCTCTTGCGATAAAGGCTTTCCTGATGCGGCGCCCTTCCTCGTCCCGGATGGGGATGTTCTGAAGGTTTGGATTTATGCTGGAAAGACGGCCAGTGGCTGTTCCTGTCTGCCGGAAGGTGGTGTGGATCCGGGAGCTTGAGTCTGT